>JAYSUY010000421.1:0-1792 GCA_043718855.1 Saprospiraceae bacterium
GGCGCACACGCCCAAGTCGAAGGGCACGCTACCGATTTCGCCGCGTTCAAAACCAAACTTTTTGCCGCGCTCCGAGCCGCCATCGGCAAATACCCGTTCAGCGAAAAGTGGCTCCTCATCAAAAACGAACTCCGCGCCCTGCCCGACAGTGTGCGCATGATGACCCACGACGACTTCGTGGCATTCTGTGAAGCGCGCCGCCCCGGCATCAGCCAAAAGGACGCTGGCGAAGCCCAGTCTATGCTCGACACCCTGAGCAACTACCTCCACGACACCGGGGTCATCCTCTGGTACCGCGACCACCCATATCTCCAAAAAACCGTGTTCGTGAAGCCCAAGTGGGTACTCGACACCATCTACAAAGTGCTGGACTACAAGGTGATGGAACACAACGGCGGAAAATTTGACCGCCCGCACGTGGCCCGCGTCGCACCCGACATGGACACCGATGACCTCATCCGGCTCATGGACAAGTTCGAGTTGATCTTCCCCGTCGGCAACGAACCCGACCAGTACATCGCGCCCCAGTACCTGCCCGACAAAGACCCCGCCGCCACGCCCGGCAGCCTCTACTGCGAACTGGCCGACGACTGCCGCCACCTGCTCTTTACCCTCCGATTCCCCGACTTCCTGCCCCGCAGCGTCCTCACCCGCTTCATGTGCAAATACGGCCCCCTCGCCGCTGGCAAATACTGGAAAAACGGCATCCTCTTCAAAAAAGACGGCACCTGGCTCTGGGTACACCGCAGCGACACCACCGACATCGCCGTGCGGGCCAGTGCCGATGCACCCCTGCTCGCCCACGAGGTGTTCGGGGCCTTCCTCCGCATCACCGACCAGAGCCCAAAACTCCAAGCCGACCCGAACCCCGAACTCCGCATCGCAGCCGAGAACCCCGAACTCCGCATCGCGGCCCCCGGCACTGGCTTCGTGCGACTGGGCGACCTGCTCGACGCGCCCCCAGAGGGCGAGCACCAACTCCGCGACTCCGACGGAAAATGGCAGAAAGCCAGCGTCTTCGCCCACCTCTTGGGCCTGCGGGAAATCGGCCTCGCGCTCAAAGGCGGCACCCCCAGCGATGGGCCGACTCCAAGCCAGCCCATCGCTCCGCAGCCACCCCAACCTCCAAGTGCCGGGGCGACTCCAAGTCACCCCGGCACTACGCCGCCCAGCAAACCCAAAGTCTTCATCTCCTACGCCCACAAAGAAGACAGCCGCTACATGAAACTCTTCGTGCAGGAGGTGCAGAAGCATTGCGACTGGGGCATTTTTGAAGACTGCCAAATCCTGATCGGCCAAGACTGGCACCAGCGCTTGACCGATGAAGTGGCCCAATGCGACTTCGGCATCATGCTGCTCAGCCCCTCTTTTGCCAAATCCGAGTACATCCAGAAGCACGAGTTTGGTGCGTTCGTGCAGCGCAACGTAGCGCAAGGCTTTCCTTTTTTCGGGGCACTGCTCACCCACTGCCGGTTCGAGGAATGGGAAGGGATTGCCAAGCGCCAGATTTTTGTCGCGCATGGCCAAGACTACGGCCTCGCCAAAGAATACCGCGACCGGCAAATCTCCTTCGCCCAGTTGGTCCGGTTCGATGAATCGGGCGAAGTACTGCCCAACGAAGACCGCAACATTTACTGCATGAACTTCGTGGCTGCCGTAGCGCGCGCGCTGAAACAAAACACCTCCAAACCATGACCCACCCTCCCACCATCACCCAGCGCCTCTCCCCCTTCCTCGCCTTCGACCTCATCCTCGTGCGCGGCGGCACCTTCCGCATGGGCGCCGACAAGGC
>JAYSUY010000422.1:0-4834 GCA_043718855.1 Saprospiraceae bacterium
AAGTGGTCGTCAAGTTGACTGATGGCACTGAAGAATCCTTCCTCTGGGTACGCCCGTTCGGTGGCTCCGACTCATTTGAGACCAACTACAAAACCTTGACCAACAAGAAAATAACCGTTGAATGGGGCGAGTTTCGCAAGTATGTGTTCAGTATGAAAGGCTACGCCAAAGTGCGCGAGATCATTTCGCTGAACGCAACTAAGTAGAATGTGATAATTAGCCAATCTGCTAATGTGCTAATTTCCAACAAGGTGCCGCACGTTTTAAGCTAATCTAATTTAGTTGACGTACTTAAATAGTCCTCTGCCCCCTATTCTCCACCCGCCTACAGCAAACCATCCACCGTCCATCATCCACCCTCGAAATGAGTTTTGTCAAACCCGCCTTCCGCCACCCCGAATCTCCGAAAAACGCCATTGGCTATACCCAGAAAGACTACGAGGGTGCGCTCTCTACGCTCTGCGCAGGCTGCGGCCACGACTCCGTGAGCGGGGCCATCATCCAGGCCTGTTTTGAAATGGCGATAGAGCCGCACCGCGTGGCGAAACTGAGCGGCATCGGCTGTTCCTCCAAAACGCCCACCTACTTCCTCAGCAACTCGCACGGCTTCAACTCCGTACACGGGCGTATGCCCTCGGTGGCAACGGGCGCGAACTTGGCGAACAAGGAACTCGTCTACCTCGGCGTATCGGGCGATGGCGACTCGGCTTCTATCGGCATGGGTCAGTTCGTCCATGCCATCCGCCGCAACCTGAATATCACCTACATCATCATGAACAACGGCTGCTACGGCCTCACCAAGGGCCAAGATTCGGCTACTGCGGACGTAGGCTCCAAAAGCAAGTCGGGCGTAGAAAATCCATACTCGGCCATCGACATGGCCGGGCTGGCACTCGAACTGGGGGCCACCTTCATCGCCCGCAGTTTTAGCGGCGACAAGGAGCAACTGATCCCGCTCATCCAGGCCGCGCTCTCCCACCCCGGCTTCGCGCTCATTGATGTGGTGTCGCCTTGCGTGACGTTCAACAACAACGTCGGCAGTACCAAATCCTACGACTACACCCGCCAGCACATTGAAGCGACGGCTCAGGTAGACTTCGTGCCGTACATGAAGGAGATCACGACTCACTACGATGAAGGCAGTACCAAAGGCGTTCGGATGCACGACGGCTCCATGATTCAACTGCACAAATTGGCTGGCAACTGGGACCCGCAAGACAAAAAAGCAGCGATGCAGCGCATCTACCAAGCCAAAACGGAACAGGAAATTCTCACGGGCCTGTTGTTCATCGACTTAGGGAAACCCGAACTGCACAGCATACTCGATACAGTAGATGCTCCACTCAACACACTGACGGAGAAAGACTTGTGTCCTGGATCGGCGGCGTTGGCAGACATCAACGCAGAGTATCGGTAGGTTGTGGATTTGGTGATTTTGGTGATTTGGTGATTTGACCACGCCGCTGCACTCTCCCAGGGCAGACGCATTTAATGCGGTTGCCCTGGGCGTTCTCCCTCCTTGCCTTGAACAGAACTTTGCCCGAAGCCCTCAAATCACCAAATCACCAAATCCACGCTCACTCATATGTCAGACAACACCACACTCGACCCCACCCCTACCCCCGAATTCAAACGTTCCCTCAACCTGCTCGACGGCACCATGCTGGTAGCAGGCTCCATGATTGGCTCCGGTATTTTCATCGTCAGCGCAGATTGTGCCCGCGTGGTGGGGTCCACCGGGTGGCTGATGGTGCTTTGGGTGCTTACGGGGTTCATCACCATGATCGGCGCAATCAGTTACGGCGAGTTGGCGGGTATGATGCCCAAAGCGGGCGGGCAGTTTGTGTACATCCAGCGGTCATGGGGGCAATTGCCTGCCTTCCTGTACGGCTGGACGGTTTTTACCGTCATCCAGACCGGTACGATAGCGGCAGTAGCGGTGGCTTTTGTCAAATATTCAGCTCACTTTTTCCCGGTACTGAGTCCCGAAAACATCATCATGACGCTCGGCAGGATAAAAATTTCGTTGGGCCAGTTGGTCTCCATCGCGCTGGTAGCTGGGCTGACTTGGGTCAATTCGAGGGGGGTACAAAATGGCAAGATGGTGCAGTTGATTTTTACCCTCGCCAAACTGTTTGCCTTGTTTGCCCTCATCACCATCGGCATCGCGGTCGGGATGAAAAGTGACGTTTTTTCCCAAAATATGCAGGGCTTCTGGGATGCGCAGACGCTGACCAAAGACTCCGGAGGCAACTGGCTGCCGCCCGTTTCGCTGGGCGGGATTGCGCTCATCATGGCGCTCGGCACAGCCATCATCGGCCCACTCTTCTCCTCCGATGCTTGGAACAACGTAACCTTCATCGCAGGAGAAATGAAAAACCCGCGCCGCAACATCCCACTCAGCCTCGTCATCGGCACAGGCATCGTGACGGCAGTTTACCTGCTTGCCAACTTGGCTTATATCTCTTTGCTGCCCCTGAAAGGCGACCCGACAGCGGCTGATGTGCTGGGGCAGGGCATCCAGTTCGCTGGCGGCGGCTCTGACCGAGTAGGCACTGCTGCTGCATCCATGATTTTTGGCAGCATATCGGCTGCACTGATGGCCGGATTAGTGATGATCTCCACTTTTGGCTGCGTCAACGGGCTGGTGCTGAGCGGTGCACGCGTGTACTACGCGATGGCGCAGGAAGGGCTTTTTTTTAAAAAAGCGGCAGTGCTCAACGCAGCCGGTGTACCTGGCTACGCGCTGGTAATTCAGGCCATCTGGGCGGCTGTGCTTTGTCTGTCAGGCTCTTACGGCGATCTACTGGACTACGCCACCTTCGCTTCGCTGATTTTTTACACCGTCACCATCGCAGGCATCTTCGTGCTGCGCCGCCGCGAGCCAGATGCCGAGCGACCCTACAAGGCTTTCGGCTACCCCTTCATTCCGGCCCTCTACATTCTGCTGGCTTCGGCCATCTGCATCATCCTGCTCATCACCAAGCCGTTCAATACTTGGGCTGGTGTGTTCATTGTACTGCTGGGGGTGCCAGTGTATTTTTGGCAGAAAAGGAAAGGCGAAAGGGAACCGCAAAACCGCAAAATGTAAAATGCAAACCCGCAAAAGGGAAGGGGAAAGGAAGGGAAACAAACCGAAAAACCGCAAAACTTAACATGTAAAACCGCAAAGAGGAAACACTCTTTGCACTAAAAACCAACACTTTATGGAACGGAAATACGACTTAGAAGATCGGCTGATCGACTTCGCCGATCAAATCATAGAATTGGTGGAGCGGCTGCCCAACACCAAAGCGGCCAACCACTTGGGCGGCCAGATAGTCCGGTCTGGCACCTCTCCAGCACTGCTGTACGGCGAAGCACAGGCCGCAGAATCCAATGCCGATTTCATCCACAAAACGAAGGACACCCTCAAAGAACTGCGCGAAACTCAAATCTGCAGCAAAATCATCCGCAAGCGTAACTACGTCGAGGCAGCGTTCATGGCTAAACTGCTACAAGAAAATGGAGAGCTGGTCGCCATCTTCACCGCCAGCGTCAAAACCGCCTCCTCAAAGCAAAAACCCTGAGCAGCACCCCGCTTTGCAGTTTTAAATTTTACATTTTTGGGTTTTTCGGTCCCCCTTTTTCCTTTCAAAACTCTCCTCGCTGCGCTCCCTTCACCTCCAAAATCAGGTCGGCCCCGTAGGCCATTGCCGGGGTCTGGAACCCTACAGGAGCCTGACCGTCCAGCACTTTTTTCACAATGATCAGGCTGGTGAGCGCTGTGAGCGTGTAGCCTTCGGGCAATTGGAGTTGTACGCGGGCGGTGTCGCCAGCGGCGTTGCGGGCTTCGCCCCACACAATGCTGCGCGACCGTTGCCGCTGCTCTGGCGTTGGGCCAGCAGGGCGCAGGGCGATGCGGCTGCGCAGCCTGTTTTTCATAAAATCAGTGCGCAGCAACCAGTTGTACAGCCCCTGAAAACGCAGCATCCGGTGGGTGCTGGGGTTGGCGCGGGTGTAGGTCACGATGTTCGGGATGCCCGTACTGTACCAAGCGGTGGACACGTCTCCCCAGGGGATGGACATGGTGAAGATTTGGCGATTGCCAGCGGGCAGCGTCCAAGTGTGGAGGCCCAGGGGCACAGCCACGATGCGCCCGTCGCGGCGTTCGGCACCTGGTGCGCCCAGCCCTTCGGCCATCGTCATCGCTGTACCGTGCGAGACACCGCCTCCGATGGGGGCAAAAGCCAAGCGCAAGTGGGTGGCATCGGGCAGCCTGTTTTTCAGAAAAACTGCGGCGCAGTCGGTGGGCACCACGTCGAAGCCTGCACCGCTCATCAGCAAAATGCCCGCTGCTCGGGCAGCAGCGTCGAAGGAGTGGGCCAGTTCAAAAACGGCGATTTCGCCCGTGATGTCGAGGTAGTGCGCGTGGTTGCGGATACAGGCTTCCATCATCGGGCGGGCGGTGTGTACGAACGGGCCAGCAGTGTGCAACACGAGCGACATACCAGCCAAACCTCGGTCCACAGCAGCCGGGTCGTTGAGGTCAAACACGCGGTATTCACAGCGATGTTTTTCAGCCAAAGCCTTGATGGACTGTTCGTTGCGTCCAGCCAGCACGGGGCGCAGCCCCTGCTGTTGAGCAAACTCGGCGATGATTTGACCGGTGTAGCCGTTGGCACCGTAGAGGAGAAAGTCCATGCTGATGAAGGTTGGAAGGTGTAGGATTTAGCCGCCATAGGTTTACTGAAGGAGGGCGGAGGCACAAGATTCCAAAAGTTTTATGAATCTGGGTATGGCACCTCGTTCCGCTTCAGGGCAAACGCATTAAAACCTATAAGCCCCAGCGGGG
>JAYSUY010000423.1:0-4832 GCA_043718855.1 Saprospiraceae bacterium
GGCGCAGGCAAGTTTGCAATGCTTGGCGAACTTGCCTGCGCGCTTCAGTTTCAGCGCACGTTACTCGTCGCAGATGGCGGAATGATTGCTTGCGGCTATGTAGACAAAGCGGTCAAGCTGCTCCAACAAGCACACATCGAAACTTTCCCCTTCCACAATTTCTCCGAAAATCCCGACACGAACATGATCGAAGCTGGGCGCGCGTTTGCGGCGGCGCACAGCATTGATTCAATCATTGGCCTCGGCGGTGGCAGTTCGCTCGACACGGCGAAAGGCATCAACTTTGTGCTGACGAATGGCGGCTCGATGAACGATTACTGGGGGCACAGTAAAGCAGAAAAACCGATGCTGCCGATGATTGGCATTCCGACGACCGCAGGCACGGGCAGTGAAGCGCAAAGTTACGCGCTGATTTCTGATGCCCAAACGCACGTCAAAATGGCTTGTGGCGATGACCAAGCGGCATTCAGAATCGCGCTGCTTGATCCAAATTTGACTGTCACGCAGCCTGCGTCTTTGACCGCAATCACAGGCTACGATGCGATTGCGCACGCGGTCGAAACGTTTGTGACAACGAAGCGTACGCCGTTGTCGGAGCTGTATTCGCGCGAAGCGTGGCGCTTGCTCGAACGCAATTTCGAGCGTGTACTGAACGAACCACAGAACATCGAAGCGCGCGCCGCAATGCAACTTGGCGCGTACTTTGCCGGAGCCGCGATTGAAGCCTCAATGCTTGGCGCAACGCATTCCTGTGCGAATCCGTTGACCGCGCATTACGGCACGGCGCACGGCGCAGCGATTGCCGCTCTGCTGCCCACCGTCGTGCGATGGAACACCTCAATCGTCGCAGATCGTTACGCGGAGTTACTGCGGATTGCCGGGCATTCAATGGGCAGCGATCCGGGCGAGGCGTTGGCGCAGCGGTTGGAGCAATTGGCGCTGGCTGGAAAATTGCCGCGACAATTGCGTACCATCGGCATTCCCTCAACAGATTTAGAAATGCTGGCAGCAGAAGCGGCAAAACAATGGACAGGCACATTCAATCCGCGCGCGTGGACAGCGGCGGGCGCATTGGAGGTTTATCAATGGGCTTACTAAAATTAAATCAAAAGGCAAAAGGCAAAAGGCAAAGGGCAAAAGGCTTTGAAACCCTAAGCGGACATCACTGGCGGGCATTAGGCATCACGCTTTTTGCTGTTTGCCTTTTGCCCTTTGCCCTTTGCCTTTTGCCCTTTGATTCCCCTCGCTTCGCTATCCTTGTCACATTGCCAAGCAGCCGTTTGGCGTTCCGGGCAGTCTCTCTACTTTTGGGTCTTCAACCCCACCCCCGGCCCCTCCCCCAATGGGAGGGGAGACACGACTTACGCCGAGATGTACAAGCACCGCAACTGGAATATCGATGTATGTCATGGTGTATGTTATGTCTCCCCTCCCGTTGGGGGAGGGGCCGGGGGTGGGGTTGCCACTACTTTTTTCTAAAAAAAATGAGAAAACTCCTCTTCCTCGCCTTTACCCGCCGAAGCCTTAGCGTAGGCTGGCTCCTCCTCTCCGCCTCCCTCCTCTCCGCCCAAGCACCGGCGAACGACAACTGCGCGGGCCTCATTGACCTCGGTAAAGCACCTGTCTGCCCCGGCACCGTGTTCAGCAATGCCAACGCTACGGCATTCGACATCGGCGCGTTCAACGCGCCAGCCTGCCTGAGCGGCGGTGCGCCGACCCACGATGTGTGGTTCGCGTTCACATGCCCCGACACGTTGCTCGATTTTCGCATCACGTTGACGGCGGCGGGCGGTACCCCCATCAAGAACCCGCAACTCATGCTGTATCGGGGTGCTTGCGCCGTCAACGGGCTGGCCCTGCTGCGCTGCGCGGAGGACAAAACCAACTCTGGAACAGCCACTTTTGACATCGACGGGCTGAGCGGCGGCTTGCAGTACTACCTCCGAGTTTCTGACTACGCGCCAGCAGGAAATCCGCCTAACTGGGGCGGCTTCACGCTCTGCATGGCCCCCATACCGCCCATCGTGACCATCGACCAGGGTAGCAGCAAACTCTGCAACGGCACGCTGTACGACTCCGGCGGGCCGCTGGGCGACTACGGCGACGGCGAGAATTTCACCTTCAAAATCTGCCCCGACAACCCCAGCCAGTGCATCACGTTCACGCTCGAATATTACAACTTGGAAGCCGCTGTCAACTTTGGCACGGGTGATTACCTTACGTTTTTCGATGGACCAGATGTCAATGCACCCCAAATCGCCTCGCTCGGTGGTGCGGACTTTGACGCGGGCGGTGGCGGCGTGTGCTACACGGTGCAGGCCGCCAGCGGCTGCCTCACGGTGCAGTTTACCTCCGACGAATTGAATGAGTACGAGGGCTGGAAGGGCGCGTGGGAATGCAGCAGTGCGCCCTGCAAAACGCCCGAAGTGTTTTCCGTGAACGACAACATCACGAACGAACAGATTGAAAATGCGGTAAATACGCCCTTCACCGTGGTGAAAGTGACCAGCATCAAGTGTCCGAAGGGAGCGTACGGGACTTTCCAGTTTGCCACCGATGACAACGCACTGGGCCTCGGCAAGGGCCTGCTGCTGACCTCGGGCCAGGCAGAAAACGCCGTCGGTCCCAATGATGCTGAAGATGCCACTTTTGACAACATGGCACTCGGCGACAAGGACTTAGACTTCTTGTCTGGAATCAATGGCGCAAAATCCAACGATGCTTGCGTGGTGGAATTAGACGTGCTGGCAACAACTGATGAACTGACTTTCGAGTACGTTTTTGGCTCGGAGGAGTATCCCGAATTTGCCAATGACGACTACAACGACATCTTCGCTTTCCTGATCTCCGGCCCCGGCATTGTGGGCGATCCAGGGCTGGGCGGTGCCAAAAACATCGCTGTGATACCCAGCACCCAGCAGCCGGTGCAAATCAACAGCATCAATGCCTTAGTGAACTGGCAATACTACCGCCCCAACCCGGAGGACGCGCCCGCCCTGCAATACGACGGCCTCACCTCCGACTCGTTGGGCAAAAAAAAGAGCCTCACGGCCCGCGCTTCGGTCATACCCTGCAACACTTACCACCTCAAACTGGCCATCGCCGACCGCTTCGACGGAGTGTACGATTCGGGGGTTTTTATCTCCGAAATCAAGGGCGGCTCGCCCAATATCGCCACCAATTTTGACGGAAAACTGCCCTACCTGCTCGAAGGCTGCTCGGCTCCCGGCCAGCAGTTGACCCTCTCGATACCTGACCCACTCACCGAACCCATCAAATATTACGTCACCGTGAGCGGCACCGCCACGCGCAACGTGGACTACACCACCACCCTGTCCGACAGCATCATTTTCGAGCCGGGACAGACGACGCTCAATTTTCTAGTGTCGCAAATCACCGACAACCTGAGCGAAGGCACCGAGACCATCATCATATCGCTCGCCAACAATTTCGGCTGTGGCACGGTCATTTTCGATACCCTCGTGTTTGAAATCCGCGACCTCATTGATGTGGAAATCACGGGCGGCGACACGCTCAACATCTGCTTCGGGCAAACCGCGACGCTGGAGGCCACCGGTGCAACCGATTACTTTTGGTCGCCGCCCGGCGCAGTCAGCGACCCCTTCATCGCCAATCCCACCGTCACGCCCACCCAAAGTTTTCTCCTCAAAGTGGAGGGCAAAGTCGGTACCTGCATCGACAGCAACTCGATTTGGGTCAACGTGATTGACCCAAAGATTGACGTGTCGGCGCTGGCCGACACCAACATTTGCCTCGGCCAAACCGTGCCGCTGCTGGCTACCAACAACGTGAACAACGCTGGACTCATCTGGACTCCCGCTGCTGGACTAAATGACCCCAGCAGCCCAACTCCGTTGGCAACACCCACCAAGACAACGACTTACACAGCCAGCATCACCTTCGGCGGCTGCACGGTGAAGGATGCCGTGACCATCAACGTGGACACCCTGTTTTTCCCAAAACTCGCCAGCGACACGGTGGTATGTCAAAATTACCCGGTGCAACTCGGCACCGTACTCAATAGCAGCACGCAGTACCAGTGGATTCCCACCATCGGCCTCAGCGACCCGTTCAGCAGCGGCCCCGTCGCCCTGCCCGACCAGACCACGACTTACACGCTCACGGCTACCAGCCCCAACGGATTCTGCACGAAGCAGGGCATCGTAAAAGTCACGGTCACGCCCGCCGATGTCGACATCGCCGGGCCAGACTCGCTCGAAATTTGCCTCGGCACTCCCGTGCAACTCACCGCGACGGCTACCCCAACGAGCGCCACGCAGGTGGCTTGGTCGCCCAGTTTTTACACCAACCCCGACCTCGGCCTCAGCACCACCGCAACGCCCGACGAGTCCGCCACGATCTACGCCACCTACCAAGTCAACGGCTGCACGGTGCGCGATTCGGTACACATCCGGGTGGATTCGCTGCCGGAATCCAAGATTTCCCTGCAACCCACCAAGCCGATCTACTGCCCCGGCGACACCGTGATTTTGGTCTCCAAAACCTACGAGCCAGCCAATTTCCCTGACATCATGCACGATTGGCAGCCCTTCGCGGGGCAGGAAACCGACCGCGACCTCTGGAACATGGTGATCACGGCCACCATGACCCACACCTTCGTGCGCACCATCGAGAACCGGGCTTGCTCCACCGTCGACAGTGTGGAAGTGCTGGTGGGCATCATCCCGCAGGTGGTCATCACGGCTACGCCCAACAACATTTGCGCAGGTGAACTGGTGCAACTCAACGCCACCGTCACGCCCGACCAGAAACTGAAGTGGCAAGACGACCCGCTGCTCTCCTGCACCGAA
>JAYSUY010000424.1:0-4825 GCA_043718855.1 Saprospiraceae bacterium
GGGTTGCAGATCGAGCCCAGCGCGGAGCCGAAAACCCAAGCCACCCCACAACCCCCAAACTTCAAACCCTCAAACTTTTACCCGCCGAAGCCATAGCGAAGGAGGCTCAAACTTTAAATCCCCTCCAACAGCAACCCCAACTCCACCGCGTCCATGAAGTCCAGTTCCGGGTCGTCGGCCAGAGCGGGGGAGCGCGAGCCGCCCAGCACGGCGAGCAGTTGGCGCACCAAGACTTTCACGACAAGCGGCACATTCCCCTCACCTACTTGCCGCAACTCCGGCACCAAAGCCTCTGCCTGGCCTTGCTGGATGGCCTGGTCCGTCACTTCAATCAGTTGATAGCCATTGCTTTGGCTCACCCCGCCCTGCGCCCGGTAAGCCCGGTACGCTTGCATGGCCTTGCCCCGCGCCTCGGCTGCGGCGGCTGGCTGGCCGTCGGCGATTTCGAGGTGGTGCAGGGTCGCCCAAGTTGTCCACGGCTCGGCGGCGTGGCCGAACGGGGACTTGCACTCAATAGCGCGGAGGATTTCTGGGCGGGCTTCTGCATAGCGGCGGAGTTGGATGAGGGCATTGGCAAGGTTGCTTCGGGCTGCGCCTTCCTTGCGACCGTTTCCCAAGCCCTGATAAATGCTGGCTGCTTTTTTGTGCATTTGGACGGCTTCTGCCAATCTGTTCAGGGCATGGTAGAGAGTACCCAATTGATTCAGCGTAGCGGCTTCATCATCACGAAGCCTTTCCCGTATCCTGATGGCCAGCGCCTTCGAATAGGCCTTTTCAGCCGCCACGCCTTGTCCAATCTCTTGATAAGCAATGCCTTTTTGGTGCCAAATCGTCGCCACTGATTTGGCTTCGCCCATCTGCTCGAAGAGTTCTTGGGCTTCATCGTAGAGGGCAAGGGCATCTGGAGAGCGTTTTTGGTAAAGTCGCACGGTGGCCAATTGGCTTTTGTCTGCCGCCAAATCGCGTAAATCCCCACGCTTCTTGGCATCTTCTACGAGTTCCTCGTAAATATTGGCCGCTTCCTCCAATTGACCCAAATCAAGATAACAATCCCCCATTTCCGCCAAGCACACCGAAGCCATGCGTCCAGCAGCCTCGTCACCCTGTTGAGCCAGAGCCAAAAAACGTTCATGTGCTTCCTGAAACAATGGCAGGGCCTGTTCTGCTTGGCCATTCGTGCGCAGCACCCGTGCCAAGTAGGCAAATGATATTGCCGCGTCATCCCCTGCTTCCGGGTAGGCTGTTTCCCCAGCGGCCCGGCACTGCTCCCACACCCGCTTAAGGACTTCATATGCAGTGGGCAGATTGCCTTGTTCCAGCAGCCGCTCACCCTGAGTACTTTCCGCTAAAAAACGCGCATGGCTCCACTCTCCCAGCTCAGCAGTAGATTTTTCCCGCACAGCGATTGCTCGTGACATTGCTCCGGGGCGGGCGAGATAGGAAAAAAGGCCTTCCACCTGATTCGCCAAATCCACCACCTGCTCCGGCGCGGCATTTTCCAACATCCAACCCAGCATGGCCAGCAGGTTTTGCTCTTCGAGGCGGCTCAGTTGGGTGACGAGGTGGACATCTTTGCTGTGTTGTTGGTAAAGAAAACCCGTCAGTTGCGCTATGCTCTGCGCCCAGCGGGCGCGGCGTTCGGGCAGGCTGGCGGGATCGCTTTGCAGCAGCATCCAAGCGGGCAGGGCCGGGTCTATCTGAAAAAAGAAGGGCGACTGTTCACACTTCAACTCCGCTAAGCCGCACTGCACCAGTGCCATAGCGACCGGGGCAATGTCCTCTTGGCTGCACTCGGCTACTTGTGTCCAGCAGTACACGTCCGCCCCGCCATGAAATACCGCCAGTGCCTCCACCGTGTCCCGCATCCCCGGCGGCAGGCGGCGCAGCGAGAGCTCCACACTGGCGAAGAGGCTGTTCTCGCGGTCGCCGGGGTACTTGCGCTCCATCTCTACCATGAGTCGGCTGAGGTCTGCCGTGAGGCCGCGCAGGCCGCCGTGCTGCTGGGCGATTTGGCGGGCCAGCAGCGTGAGGGCGCGGGCGTGGTAGTTGGCCGCCTGCGCCAGTGCGCCGAAGGTGGCTTCGAGGTCTTCCACGTTCTCAGAGCCGATGTGGCCGCCGCCCTCCGTGCGCATCACCTGGGCCAGCAGCGCGAGTGCATCGAAGCGGCTGAGTGCGCCCAGCCGCAGTTCGCGGTCGCCTCGTGCAAAGAAGCCGGGCAGCGATTCGCGGGAGGTGAAGAGCAGGCGGGTGTGTTCGGCTGCGTCGCTGATTTTTTTGAAAAAAGCCTCAAAATCAGCGATTTGTGCCACGCCCGGTAGATGTTTGCCTTCGTGGTCGGGCAGTATGGATTCGAGGTTGTCGAGCACCACGAGGGTGCGGCGGTTGCGCAGGGCGCGGTCGAGGTGCTGCCAAGCCTCGGCCTCGTCGCGGTATTTCGCCACCGACCAGTCGGGCTGTTCGGGCAGCAGTTGGCGGCCCAGCGCATCCATCGCGCCGCGCACATCGGTGGGTGCGCCGAGGTCGCTGTCGGCGGTTTTCAAAAACGGGTCGAAACTCAGGAACACCGCTCGCTCGAACTGCCGCGTCCGCACCGACCAGCGGGCGAACTCGGCGGCGAGGGTGGTTTTGCCCGCGCCGCCCTGCCCGCGCAGCACCGCCCAGGGGTGAAGGCGCAGGTGGCGTTCGAGGCGGAGCAGTTCGCGGCTGCGGCCCACGAAGCGGTGGGCGGGTTCGTCAGGAACGTCGGCACCGAGGCGGGTTTTCCAGGCGTGTTTTTGCTCCTCCCGCACCCGCGCCGAAGGCTGGCGCGGCACGAGCGCGGGGTCGTTTTCTTCCTGAAACAGCACCGGCACGAACCAGTCTTGCAGTTCCAACTTTTTGCCGCCCGGCAAGTCGCCTCGGTGCGGGTCGGCGTGCAAGGCTTTTTGCCCGGCCAGCATAGCGGAGCCGATTTTTGCGCCCGTTGCCAAGGAGCGGTAAAATGCCTCCGCGAACCGCCCGGCGGTGTTCACCAACACGCTGTGCGACATGGCGGCGACGGCGGCCACGCCCTGTTCGAGCAGGGTGGCGGCCACCGAAGCGGTCGGGTTGTCCTTCACCTGCGCGGTCTGGCAGGCATCGAGGAAAAACAGCGGGATGCGGTAGCCGCGCAGTTCGGCAGCCAAGCGGTCGGCGTGTACGAGATCGAGCGCACGGAACTCGGTTTTTTCCTGCTCGCTGCGGGCGTTGCTCTCGAAGCACAAGGCACCCAAGCCCTGTATCGGGTCGAACACGCCGTGCCCGTCGAAGTGTACCGCCGTGAAGGGTCGCCCGGCGGCATCGGCTTCGCGCAGGGCTTCGGCCATCGCAGGGAAAGTGGGCGTTTCCAGCACTTTGAGTTCCACCAGCGCACCGAGCGGCTCCACCGCATCGAAGAGGGCGCGTGGGCTGACGCGGTGATCGATGTAGCCGACCTGCTCGGTTTCGGGGCGCGGGCTGAGCAGCAGCACCCGCAGCAGGGGCTGTTGCTCGATGGCTTTGGCGGTTTGGCGGCTGGGCAGCAGGCGGCGCACCCGTGCCGGGCGGCGGCCCTGAAACAGGTAGCCCGTGCCGTCGTGCAGGATTTCCCAGGGAAGCGAGAGCAGCAGGGCGGCGGCTTCGAGGGCGGCGAGGCGGGTTTCGGCGGGGGTGTTGGGTGTCACCGCCGCATCCATTTCGATGGTAAAACGCCGCTCGTTTCCGCCCTCGGAGCGCAGCCAGTTGTTCAGCACGTCGCGGATGCCAGGGTCGCCGCCCGTGAGGGCTTGGAACAGCAAGCCGCCCCAAAGTGGGATTTTTGCGGCGATTTCGGCGGCTTTTGGCACAAAATGCTCGAAAGGGTGGGCGGAGTATTCTTCCAGGTACCAGCGCAGGTCACCCGCTTCGATGGGGCCGAGCGGAGCCATGAAGTCGAAGGGTTGGCTTTTTTGCTCTCGACCGCCGCTGGCGGCGCGGTACGACAACCGCGCTCTGGCCTTGCCGCGCCGCAGCCCTTCGCCGGTGTAGATTTCGGGGGCTTCGAGGAAGAGGATGAGTTCATCTACCTGCTCGGTTTCGGGTTTCAGGTTTCGGGTTTCTGATTGGTCGTCGGGCAGGCGGTGGCGGAGCGCGACGAGGATTTCGTTCATGGCCTCCTGCAAACCGCCGGGCCGGGTGCTGACTTGCACGGCTACGGGTTCTTCCGGGAACATCCAGGTGAGTGCGCCGACGGTCTGTTCGTCCAGCAACAGCGGCACGAGGCGGTAGGCATCGGGGCCGCACTCTTTTTGCAGGGCGAGGGCGAAGTCGAGTTCTTTTTTTACCCACTTGGAGCGGAAGGTGTTGCCGGAAACGACCACGACGAAGGCCGATGAGGAGCGGATGGCGGTTTCAATTTCGGGCTGGAGCAGGTCGCCGGGAGCGAGTTCGCGGCTGTCGGCCCAAGGGCGCAGGCCAGAGAATTCGAGGGCTTGGCGAAGGGATTTGACGAAGGCATCGTCGGCACTCGCGTGGGAGATGAAAACAGATGGGTTGGGCATTGATTGCGCTTTGGTGGAAGGATGCGCAAATGTGCGAAAGGATTGGGGTTTGTTGGTGAGGAAGTTGGGGATTTCGTCTCCGGGCTACCTCCCCCGCCCGCTAAAGCGGGCACCCCCTCCAAAGGGGGATAGGTGCTGCTCTTGGGCTGGTCAATGGACTCCGATGGAAAACCCCTGATGAACAGGGCATTTCTGAAGTAGAGCAAAACCTCTATTCCTATCATCACAAATCCCAAGCGCGGAGCCTATCCCCCTTTGGAGGGGGTGCCCGCTTTAGCGGGCGGGGGAGG
>JAYSUY010000425.1:0-4819 GCA_043718855.1 Saprospiraceae bacterium
CCACGCCGCGGGTGCGCTGCCCTTCAAAGCGGCGGCCTCCGAAGGTGTAGGTGCTGCCGTTGTTGCGAGCGTACACCACGTCGTCGGTGTTGCTGAGGAATTTGGAGAGCGCGGCGGGGGCGTTGCTCGGCACGGTCTGTTCCACGTAGCCGTATTCGGCGGAAAAAACGGTGTCGGCGCTCACCGGCCCGGCATAGCGGTAGCGGGTGCCGGTGGCTTCGTCGGGCAGTTGGTACTCCAGCACCTGCACGACGGTGGGTCGCTTGCCGCGCAGCATCCGGTACTCGTCGGCGGCGCGGGCGATGTTGACTTTGCGGCGGTCGCCGCCATAGGGGGTGAACACCACGAGGTCGCCGTTTTTGAGCAGCAGGTGGCGGCCCTCGCCGTAGCGGAATGGCTCGAGGTCGTGCTGAAAATCGTAGCGCAGGGGCGGGAAGTCGAAAGCGGCTTCGGCGACCTCTTCGGCAGGAAGTTGGCGGACGAAGGCGAGCATCACCCAGTCGCGCCACTGCTCCGGTTGCTCGTCCACGGTGAGCACGGCGAGGTGCTCGCTGAGGCTCGGCTCGATCTTCAGGCTGAGCCATTGGCCGGAGCGAAGGCCGCGATAATCGGATTGTGCCGGGCTGCTGGCAGCCAGGCAAAGCAAGAACAGGGAAAGAAACAAGTGCTTCATATGCTGAAAGGTTTGAGTTTGCGGTGTGTGCGGTCAGACCGAGACGTTGCCGTGTACGTCGCCCATCGTCACCACTTTTTCTATCTGACCTCCATTGTTGTAGATGGTCGTGTTAGGGCCGACGGGGCTTGCGGCTGCCCTATTGTCGGGAGCGGTGGCGGTGGTTTCTGGGCGGCTGCCCGACGATTCGGGCAAGGGGTCGGGCAGGGCTGCGATGCGGCTGTCGAACTCGGCCAGCAGTTCGAAGAGGAACGCTGCGGCGTGGTCGGCGGCGGTGGGCTGGCTTCCGCCGGTGTCGCTCTGCAACTTGTGGTCGAGCAGGTCGGATATGCCCCGTATGTTGAGGGCTTTCACCACCGGGTACTGGCTTACCACGTCGGCGAACCCGATGGCTTCCATCTCAAGAGCGAGGGTGTCGTTGTAGTGGTTTTTCAGGAGCGCGTACACGGCGCTGCTGGTGGTGGCCACCACTTTATCGCCGGAGGCGATGGGGCCGAAATGGACTTTTGGCGCAGTGCTGCCCTGTTGTTCGGCCCGTTTTTTCCAGGCGCCTGAGCGGGCTACGGATTTGGCGACCATGAGCAGCTCTTGGTTGAAGGGCCGCGCGGCAGGCCGGGCTTTGAAGCCTTCGGCGGTCTCTTTGCCCGACTCGTAGCCGTAGGCTTGGGTGGCCACTACCACGTCGCCGAGGCGCACGTCTTTCACGCCGCCGGCAACGCCGGTCAGGAGGATCACTTCTGGCTGGAAGCGCTGGATGATCTCGGCGGCGGCCTGCGCCAGTGTGCTGTTCTTGGGGCCAGTTTGGCTGATGACCACCCGCAGCGAGCGGGTCTTACCCTGAAAGCAGCCCGTTTCGTACAAGGTGTTGACGAAGCGCACTTCTTCTAACTGGGTCAGGTGGTGCCGCACGGCTTGGTACTCTACTTCGAGGGGGGTGAGTATGGCGACTTGCGCTTTCGTTTTGCTCATGTTTATTTACTTGGTTTGGCGATGGTGCGGCTGGTGTGACCACTGTGCTGTTTGCCTTTTGCAAAGGTCGGTCTTTCTCATAGCCCAAAAATTACAAATAAGTGCCGTTTCCCCTTCTCGCCGCTCCAAGTTTAAGGTCTTTGCAGGGCTTTTTCATGGAGCAAAAAAAGGATTCGGCGGGAAAGAGACACTTTTTCATTTGGCTCAACACTAATTTTTCTTGTTTTTTAAACGAATGCCGATGTTGTTTCAGAATTTTGACGCGCCCGCCGCCACTTGCGAGCAATTTAAAACCACAACAGGTTTTGCGGGTTTTCCCCGCCAGACATTTTGACCTCTCATGCGCGAACCACGATTTCTCCACATTTGGCAGTCTCTTTCCCCTTCGGAACGGCGGGAATTCAGGCGTTTCGCCCTGATCTGGCATGAAGGTCAGCACATGGCACTGCGGGTGCTCGACCTTGTTTTGACCGAAAAAAAGCCGCCCGAAGATTTTGTGGGCTTTCTCGCACTCGCCTTTGCTGGCACTCAGTCACCCACGAAAGAGCAGCGCAAGAACATCTTGAACACGCTCTCCGATCTGGTCGGCTGGCTTCGACAGTATTTGGCTTGGAAGCAAGTGGCATCCAAGCCTTACAGCGTGGGCATCTATGCGCTGGAGGCTTTTGCGGAGCGGAAACTGACCGTAGAACACGACCGACAGGAGGAGGAGATCGGCAAGATGCTGGAAGACGCTCCCGACCGAAATCTGGACTACTACGACCGCCTGTACCACCTGTCTGCTGCCAAATATTTTACCGACCGCACCCAAAAACTGTCGGGCAAAAGCGACGAGCAATTGCAAGCGGCGATGGAGAGCCTGGACCGTTTTTACCTGTGTGCCAAATTGAAAGCCGCTTGCGAAGCATACAGCCGCGCGAACATCTTGCAGGAGCGCCACGAGGTGCTGTGGCTTGGGCACCTGACCGATTGGTGTGGGCAGCACCTTGACGAACTGCACCCGACCGACAGCATTTACCTGTACTTCCACTTACTCCTGATGATCCGCGACGGAAGAACCGATAGTTTTGAGCAGGCCAAAGGCATTTTCCTATACCACCCGCCTGCCGACCGGGCAGAGCAACTTTCTCTGCTGACCTACTTGACCAATTACACTGCCAAACGGATCAGGGCGGGCGATGAGGCAGCGGATCAGGCCGCTTTTGACCTCTATGCGCATGGCTTAGAAAGGCGGCTTTGGGTGGAAGGGGGCAGGTTCCCCATCGAGCCTTTCCAGAACATTGTTGAGCTGGCCTGCCGCTTGAACCGGCTTGAGTGGGCAGCAGATTTTGTGGAAATGTGGAAGTATGCCTTGCCGCCTAATGCCCCTGATGTGCAGCCCTTGGCTTTGGCCCGCATTCATTTTTGCTCCAAAAATTTTGACCAAGCGTTGGTCGCACTGCGCAACGTGGAGTTCAGCAGCGTCTCACACGAGCTCCGCGCCCGCCTCCTCCGCCTCCAATGTTTCTACGAAAACGGCGAACCGCTCTCGCTGATGAGCGACGCTTGCAATGCTTTTGCCCAGTTTCTGCGGCGCAATAAAATGCTCAGCCCCGAAATTTTGGACAGTTGCAGCCGCTTCCTCCGGGTATACCGCCACCTGATCAAGAAGGAGGCTAACGCCAAAGTGAACAGCGTTTTTTTGAAAAATCAGCCGATGGCTTGCCAGGCATGGCTGTTCGAAAAAATCGGCGTGTTGAGGCCATGAACTATGGGTGTAGCGGAAAAGCGTTGCGCCGCTGGGGGAGCCGGCGGCGCAACGGAGTAGTGAGGGATCAGGGCAGGATGATGTCCGAGATCACGAACAAAACTTGGATCAGGATATCCAACATGACGTTTCAGTTTTTGTGATGAAATAGTGGTGAGCGCCCCTCAAGGCAAACCACTCCCGGCATCTGCGGCTGCACAGCCGCGACGCGAACATTTCCAAAAGGGCAAGAGGTGGGCTTGCCGCAACGAGCGCGTGCTCAGTTGATGCTTGTCCGTTCGACCCGACTTGTTGATGTGGATAGTGATTCGCCTTTCGACAAGACAAAGGTGGAGGCTATGCCGCCGGGGCATTTCCACTATTCTCGTTTACAACCGTTTATGTAAATTTTTGAAAATTTACGCCTCTGGATCGAGGCGATAGGCATCGCGCACGGTGGCTGCGAGCGAGTCTTGGTACTTGCGGAAAAGGGCAGGCTGTAGGCGGCTGTCCACTTCTAAAACTGGGCACTCTGCCCGTCGGATGCCGTAGAGATAAGGGGAGACCATGATCTTGCCGCCGGGCAGCGCGGCATCTACCGACAAGAAGTGGCAGTACGGCAGGTGCCGGAAAAGGTAGGCATCAAACGATCCCGCCAACTGCTGCCGCCTGAACTCGGCGACGACTTCCCGGAGTTTGGCGATTGTTTTGGGTGCCTCCGAAAGCGCAGCAGACTCGTTTTTCTGGGCTTTGCCCCGGTCGTTGAAGTACATCAGGGCCTCGTTGGCTGCGGGGTCCAGTAGGTACACCTTGATGTGTACGCCCCGCTTCAACAGCGTATGGATGTGGGTTTTGTACTCTTGCTCGCTGCGGGAAAAAAAGTAGTCGGTGAAGGTGCGCAGGCGTACGCCCAGTTCGATTACTTCCTGTCGGGCATCTGCGATGAAGTCGGTTTTCTGCCGGATGGAGACCCGGCCGCTGGGGTGGAAAATGAGGCCCGCGAGCAGGGGGTCGTTCGCTGGCTTGGGTTGCGATCCGACCGTCGAGGGGGTCCAGTTTTCTGTTCGGAACGTTTCAAAAGCCAGCAAATCTGGGTTCCATTGTTTGCCCAACTCTTCCCCGACGAGCTGTTGTATGGCTTTTGCTGTTTTGCTGATCGTGCCGAGTGCAACGGCTTTGCCGGTCAGGAGGTTGCTGAACGTGGGCGTGGAGATGGTGCATCCCAGCGTCGCCAGTTTGGCGACGACGATGCTTTGTCGGTAGGACTGCTCTTTTTGCAGTTCCTCAAAGGCTCGCTGAATGAGGTGCCGGAGGCGTTCTTCCTTGGGCTGTTGCATAGGGAACCTTTTACAGGGTATTTTACAGCAGATTTTATCGCTTTCACCTTGTTTAAACGCCGGGGGACTCTCAAGAGTCGCCCCGGCGTTTAAACAGTAAACCAATCACTATTC
>JAYSUY010000426.1:0-4818 GCA_043718855.1 Saprospiraceae bacterium
GTGCCGGGGCGACTTAAAGTCGCCCCGGCACTTGCATTTGCGGTGGGGCGGATTGTCAATCCGCCATACAACTCACTCCTCCTCCTCCCCACACCCAATCGGCTGGCCCGGCGGCACTGCCGGAGGGGGAGTGGGCTTAAATTCGCTCGGTTTTTCCCGAAAGCGGCGGATTTGGCCCAACAGATAAGTCAGGCTGGCGCGTTCGTTCCCATCCGTAACGCGGGCCATCTGCTGACCGATTTCATTTTCCAACACGTTGATTTCCAATAGTGTGTGACCCTTCACCGCTGCGCTGCTCGCATCTGCGACAGCAACTGCCATCAGGCGGTTGAGATAAGTTTGGCGAACGATACGGCGGATTTCGGCCTGCATCGCGTTGTCGGTATTTGCCGCAGACATGAGCGTAGCCCGCAGTTGTTGCAATAGTTTTCCTACACCAAAATTAGGCAGCACACCCCGCGCCTCCTGCTCCACAAGGCGGTTGAGGCGTTCGGGCATCAGGAGCATATCCAGCGTGAGGCCCGCGCTGCTGGCCGCCGCCGAGAGCGGGTCGAAAAAGCCGCCCGTGCCGCTTTTGAACAGTTCGCGGTCGCGGTCAAAGCCGATGGGCTGAGGCGGTATCAAGCGCGAGATGTTTTCAGGCAAAGCCAAAAACTCCGGGCGCAGCGTCTCCAGCAGCGCGTCGACAGCGGCGCGTTGAGTGGCCTCTGGCACCGGTTCGTTGGTCGGCTGCCCATCGCCGCGCACCGCGTAGGTGTAGCGCAGGCCGCCCACGAGTTTGGACGTAGCCTCCGTCTGGTAGCGGTGGGCGAGGTACAGCGGCACCAGCACCCGCTCCAAATCAGCCATGACGCGGCCCTGCGGGATGCTTTTTTCCCCAAAACGCGACAGCGCAGCGGCGCGGGTGGTGCTGAGACGGCGCAGTTCGGCCACCGCATCAGGGCCATTGTCCCAGAGGTGGGCCTGCGGGTGCGCGCTCGTGGCCGACCTTGCGCCTTCATCAGAGATGTGCTGCAAGCCGAGGCGCGTATTTTCGGTTAAAATTTTGCTCAGTTCGGCAGCCTCGTTGGCCCCTGCGGGGAAATCTTGGTAGCCGTACAGAATGGCCCGCTTGTCGAAGGCCCCGATTTTGTCGTCGTAGGCTTTTGAAAAATCGAGGCTGCCATCGTCGTTCAGCAGGATGTACGGGTGTGGGTAATCCATCACCGATGCGCGGTCGTTTACGCTGGCCGCGAAGTTGTGGGTCAGGCCCAGCGTGTGCCCAATCTCGTGGGCCGAGAGTTGGCGGAGGCGGGCGAGGGCCATTTTTTCAGATTCCGGGTCGGTGGTCTGCGGGCCGTCGAAGGGGGAGCGCAGGCCTTGCGCGATGAGGTAGTCTTGCCGCACCCGCAGCGAGCCGAGCGAGACGTGGCCCTTGATGATTTCGCCCGTGCGCGGGTCGGTCACCGTGCTGCCATAACTCCAGCCCCGCGTAGAGCGGTGTACCCACTGCACGAGGTTGTAGCGTACGTCCATCGGGTCGGCATCGGGCGGCAGTTCTTTGAGGATGAATGCGTTGCGATAGCCAGCCGCCTCGAAGGCTTGGTTCCACCAGCGGCCTCCGTCCATCAGCGCAGACTTGATGGGTTCCGGCACTCCTGGGTCCATGTAGTACACGATGGGTTCCACTGGGTCGCTGACTGCCGCTGTCGGGTCTTTTTTCTGCAAGCGGTGGCGCACGATGTAGCGCTGCGCGATGGGTTCGCCGATGGGTACGGAGTAGTCGAACCACGAGGTCTCGAAGTAGCCAGAACGCGGGTCGAAGCGGCGTGGGCGATAGCCGCTGTCCGGCAGTTCCACGAAGGAGTGGTGCTGCCGCACGGTCACGGCGTTGGGCGTGGGCGCAACGCTGCGGATGTAGTCGCCCTGCGCCTTGCCGACGAAGGTGAGCGTGGCTTCCCACTCGGCGTTTTTCGGGAAATTCTTGGTGCGTTCCAGATACACCGCCGAGCGGCTCGCATCAAGTGCGTAGGTGCCTTGGCTCGTACGGGCCAGTGCGCCGATGACATCGTGGGCATCTTGCATCAAAAACGGGGTGAAATCCACCAGATACCGCCCGTCTTCGTGGGCAGCGATGATGAAGCCGAACAGCACAGACTGCGCGAAGGCTTCTTCCACCGAGCGGCGTTCTGGCGCGTTGGTGCTGCTGGCGCGGTAGGCGAGGTTGGGCTGCACGAGCAGAATTTTGTTGCCACTGCGCACCATTTTGACCACGCGCTCGCCACCCAGTTGCCCCCGGTCAAGGCCGATGTCATTGGAGCCAACTCCAGCGGGCAGGGAGTTGACGTACAAAAAGGTGGAGTCGAAGCGGCTGATCTCCAACCAGACTTTGCCCTCCTTGTCGTCCCACCAGTAGGGGAAAAAGCCGGGATAGGCCGTCATGCCCTTTGTTTTAGCAGCGATGGTGGGCAAGCCGGGAGAGGCGGCTGCGGGCGTAGCGGTGGGTGCGGGCGGAGCCGTTTTCTGCGAGCAAGAAATGGCGAGGGCGCAAAGCAAGAGGAAGGCTTGCCCGCCGAAGCCTTGGCGGAGGAGGGAGAGTGTGGTGCGGACTGTCATGCGGCGAAGGTGAAATTTTTTTCGCAAATCTGGGCAGCCCGCTGACCGGTTCAAAATAAAACGGCGGGTTGCGGGTTAAATCGAGACACCAACCACACTGTCCTACATGATGAAGTCCTTGTCTTTTCTCTGCTCCAAAAACACCCTGCTCGGCATGGTAATCGGCTTTGCTTTGGCCTCTGTACTGGCTTTCAAAATTATGTCCGATCCGCCCAATTGTGCCATCTCGTTGGACAAGATGAATGTTTTCTACACTGGTGTGGACAATCCTATCACCATCGTCGCGCGAGGTGTGCCGCTGGAGCAGTTGACCGTGCAAGGTGAAGGCGTTACGGTGAAAAAAGAGCAGGGCGACCATTACACCGTTCGCGCTACCACGCCAGAGTATGTCAGCATTACCGTGTCGGGCGGGGATTTGGCCCCAAAAAAGTTCAACTACCGTATCAAGCGGTTCCCAGACCCGCTGCTCTGCTTGGGCGGCAACCCCAGAAATAGGGGAGGCTCTATGGGAAGCGGGGAGTTCAGGGTACAAGGCGGCATTTCGGCCCAAATCACAGGCATGGATATCTGTGGAGATTGTTCCGTAGTCAGTTATCAAATCACCTACTCTGCCCAAGGCCAAGACCCCGTCACTGTCACCAACACTGGTGGCCGGTTCAGCCCCGAAGCCCGAGTCTTGATTAGCAAAGCCCAATCTGGCGACCAGTATTTTTTTGACGAAGTGAAAGTAAAATGCCCCGGCGATGTGGCGGCGAGGGACTTAGGCTCGCTGGCATACAAGATCAAGTGAGGAAAAACTCAATCAGGCAAAAAGCGCGTTCACCGAAATTTCAAAATCGGGCAGCACCGGAGCCGCCGAGCAGATGTCGTCGTCGAAGCAGATGGTCACGTCCTTGCGGGAGCGATAGACCTCCACCTTTTTCACTTTGGGGAAAATGACCCACACCACTTCCACGCCGTTGGCAAAATACTCAATGAGTTTTTCTCCTACCTCATTGGCTTGGTCGTTTTTGGAGACGACTTCTATGACGAAGGAGCAGACGGTGGGTTGACCGTTGCGGGAGGCTTTCATCTGTTCAGCCGTCAAATAAGCAATGTCAGGGCGGCGGGTACGGCTTACTGAGGGCAGAAGCATATCTACCTCAGACATCAGCAACGCCCGCTTGCCGTGCGCTTTCGTCTTTAAAAAAACTTCCAGCAAGTTCTGGTAGATGAAAAGTTGGTCTCGATTCATAGTGCGTTCTTTTTTTTCGACAACGCCGTTGTTCCACTCATACTTGAACGGGTCTTCGCGGTTGGTGTAGCGCGCGAGGAAGTTCTCCAACGAGATGGTCCGTTTGCCCGAAGCGACCAACTTAGGGGCAGCGGGTTGTGGCATGGTCAGCGTGGCAGTTGCGCTCATGGCAGGTTGTTTTTTGTGCAAAAATACAAGGCAAAAAGCAAAAGCCCCGCTCTGGATTCTCCAGAGCGGGGCTTTTTTTGCTGACGACCTCTAAAACGACACCTAACATCTCAAACCTGAATCAAAATTAGCACTTTAAAAGTGCTTCTGTAGTCCGTACGGGAATCGAACCCGTGTTTCATCCGTGAAAGGGACGTGTCCTAACCCCTAGACGAACGGACCATTCTGCCGAAAGCGGGGCAAAGATAGCCGCGCATTTTTCGTACCGCCAAGCCCGATTTGAAATTTTTTCTAAAAAAGAGCAGACAAGATGGTGCTCACACTTTTCGCTCGGCCACCAAAATCAACCGCTGCGATGTCATCGCATCAAAATCGCCCAGCGCGTAGTCGCCAAATGTGTGCCGCAAACGTAGGCCCGATGCCGCGAACATCGCCTCGAAATCGGCCAGACCGAACAGCCGCACCCGCTCCCGGAACGCATGGTGCCGCCCCTCGGCTTCAAACTCTACGGTCTTGAAAACATGGCCGTCGCGTACCGTTTTTTTTAGGTGAAATTCGATGCCCTCCACTGTTTTGGTGGCTGAGGTGACCAAGTGTGTTCTCACCCAGTTGGCATTGAAAAAATCCAGCAGCAGCAGCCCGCCGGGACACAGGCCCTTCGCAGCAGTTTGCAAAGTCCGCAGGTGGTCGCGGTCGTGGCGGAAGTAGCCAAAACTGGTAAACATATTCAGCACCGCATCGAAGTAGTTGATTCTGAACGGCTGGCGCATGTCGTGCTGGTAGAACTCCAGCCGCTCGTGCTCGAACTGCCGGGCGTAGGC
>JAYSUY010000427.1:0-4818 GCA_043718855.1 Saprospiraceae bacterium
CCGCCTTCGCAGCCTACGCTAATTGTCTCTTTTTGTTCTCCCCGGTTTGGGGCTGCAAAGATAGCACCAGTCAAACCAAACCACATAGCCACACACCAACCTTTTTTAAAAAATCTCTAACCAAAAACCACAAGTCAAAAACCGCAAACCAACCCCATCAATACCTCAAACCCCCAAAGCGGGCGCAAAGGTAAACCCGCAATCCGCACAAACAAGTACCAACCCCCTTTTTTCTCCCCTCTTTTCAAAAAAACCTTTTGAAAGACTTGCCTCTATGGTAATAAAGGCCCGATCACCAATCTTCGCCTCGTTTTTTTGAGAAGGCCAGTATCAGCCCAAACACACCAAAGTAAGTACCCAACATGGCATCCAGCATGGGTACATAAAGAGTAAGTTGAGGCTCTCTAAGCGATCTAGAAACTTGTAGCCAGCCAAACCACACCACTATTATGCGCATCGCCCACAAAGCCCAAGCACAAATACCCCAAACGCTGAAAGTCAGCACGAGCAGGGCGGCGAAATGACCACTATGCGAGAAGGCCAACCCACCCAAGAGCGTTCGATGATTTGGTCGGTACAAAATGCCAGTACTCAGATGACGGCGTTTTTGCTTGTACCATTCGAGCCACGTTTTTTTCCCTTCTGAGAATACAAAAGATCGCGGATCAAGGCAGACTGCTGTATTCCGCTGGGTTGCAATGGCACTAACCAACAGGTCGTCATCGCCCGAAGGCAGGTGCAGGTGAGCAGTAAATCCGCCAACACGAGCAAACGCCTGTTTGCGCAAAGCCAAATTGCGGCCCACGCCCATGTATGGTAGGCCCATACGAGCAAAAGCAAAGTATGTCCAAGCCGTATGCGCTGTCTCGAACCGTATCCAGCGATCCAGCCAAGTGATGGGTAGGGTTGTATCGGCTAAAGCGCATGGAGCGTAACCCAGCAC
Organism: Saprospiraceae bacterium; assembly: GCA_043718855.1. Classification (GTDB taxonomy): domain Bacteria; phylum Bacteroidota; class Bacteroidia; order Chitinophagales; family Saprospiraceae; genus M3007. Next base: position 944 of record JAYSUY010000427.1, read on the forward strand.
AACTTCGATGGACGGGTGCTCTCGAAGCGGTACACTCATCATGTCTAACCATTGGGGAGAGCGCGGCTGGCAGTCGGCATCGGTGAGCAGGAGCAGGTCGTATTTTGCTGAAGCGATCCCCTGAGTGAGTGCGTATTTTTTTCCGGGGAAGTTTTTTGTATCGAGCCGCAGTACGCTCAGGTGGGCGTATTTTTTTTGAAAAAAAGCCAGCACATCGGGCGTGCCGTCACTGGAGGCATCGTCCACGATCAGCACCTCGAAGGGAACAGGACTGGTTTGCTCCAAAATGTCAGGTAAATATCGGCGCAGGTTGGGGGCCTCATTGTGAGCGCAAATCAACACAGTAACACCCTGTTGTTGGGCAAACATTGACTTTTCGCTCAATGCTTCTTGATACACATGGCGCCGAGTAGCTGCTGGTAGCCGGGCAATGAGATACCACAGACTGCTCACGAGCGTAGCGGCTGCGAACAATCCGAACAGGACGGCAAAACCAACTTCAACGATGGACATGAAACACCGCGACATTTGCTCGTCGCAGCGCGAAGTACGGGAAGAAACAGGATGCTCCGGCGGTGTACCGACGGAATCTTCCTATCCAGTTTATCCCCTGATTTTTTTGGGAATGAGGCACTGCTACCCCTCCGCTTGAACCTCCGATTAAACTCAGCCTGACAAATTGCACACAGGCTGAAAGGTGGATTTGAAAACCGGGGCAAAGGTCTGCTCGTATATGATTCGATAGCAAGACCAAAAAAAGTCCAAAATGTGTTCAAAAGGATGAGCAAAAATAGAGTAGGCCTTCTTTTCGCTCAAATCATCGGCGAAGCATGAACGAGTGGTGCGGAAAGCTGCACTTTTGCCTTGCCATTGGGCCACAAGAAAGTGGCTGGCAGAAAAACAATGCAAGATCAACTCATCATCCGCTTGAAACAGCAAGACCGAGCCGCAGTCGGCGACCTCTACGATGCCTACAACGGGGCATTGTATGGTGTGGTGCTGCGCATCGTGCAGTCACCCGAACTAGCTCAGCAAGTGCTGCAAGACACTTTTGTGAAGGCTTGGCGCAATGCAGCTAGCTACGATGCATCCAAAGGCCGCTTATTCACTTGGCTGCTCAACATCGCCCGCAATACGGCGATAGATGCGACACGCACGGCGCATTACCAGCATTCGCGGAAAACCGACAACTTAGACAATCTGGTACACCAGCCGGGCGGTAGCACCCTGAACACAGATGTACTTGGTGTGCGGGAAGTGGTGAACACGCTGGACGACAAGTATAAATCGCTCATCGAATTGGTGTATTTTCAGGGATATACACAGGAAGAGGCTGCCGAAGAGACGGGCATACCACTTGGCACGATCAAAACGCGGCTCCGCTATGCCATCGGAGAGTTGCGAAAAGTATTCGTGGCGGTTCTGATCTTCATTGTTTCGTCGTTCGCCATTTCATCATTCGTCATTGACCGTCATTGGGGTATTGGTCGTGACGAAATGACAAATGACGAGATGACGATCAATGACCCCATTTCAAAATGAGACGCAGTGTACAAATATTTGAAAACCAGTAAAATACGGACCAAAGTGCGCAAGAGGCTTTGACCGAAAAAATAAAAAATGGATCTCCAGTCATTTATACAATCCGGCTTGCTCGAATCCTATGTGTTGGGCCAATGCACCAGAAGCGAACGAGTACTCGTGGAGCAGATGTTGGCACAACACCCAGAGGTCAGGGCCGAGATGTCGGCCATTGAGCAAGCACTCGAAGGCTATGCCACATCCCAAGCCATCGCTCCTCCTCAGGCGCTGAAAGGCCAAATCATAGGTGCTATCGGGCGAGAAGCCGGGCCGTTGTCAACGCGTCCCCGCTCTGGCGGCACACTGCTTTTGTTCCAGCTATTGGCCTTGGGCCTTCTCGCTGCTGCCGTGTTTTTATTTTTCCAAAAAAATAAGGAAGCTGAAGAAAAAACCGCTCTCAGCAAGCAGGTGGCAGATATTGAGGTGAGGCTCAACGCCTGCGACCAGTCTAACCAGGACCTCCGGGACATCATCAACGTGCTGCGCTCGCCCGAAACCCGTCCGGTCAAGATCGGCAGCGGAGGCGACAACGAGAAGTTGAACACTTATGTATTCAGCAATAAGAGCCGCTGCAAGGTGCTGCTCGATATGTCGGGAATGCCCACTGCCGAGCAAGGCAAGCACCTCCAAATGTGGGCTATAGCCGACGGAAAGCCGCAAAGCCTCGGTATGATCAACCTGCAATCGCTGGGAGGCCTACAAGAATTTGAGTGCGTTCAAGGTGCTGTTGCCTACGCTATTTCGGTGGAAGACAAGCCCGAGGGCAACCCTACACCAACAGTTGTACTGATGTCCGGGGCGTTGGTGGAATAGGGAGAGTGAGACTGGAGCGTTTTTGTCAGCACCGTTTTTAACAACAAAAAAGGCAGAGCCGCCACGCAGTTCAGTGCGGGCGGCTCTGTTTCTTTTTGCCTCTTGTCCTACTTAGGCAGCAGCACTTTGTCGATGGCGTGTACCACACCATTGCTGCCCTGCACGTTGGTCACTACAATGTTCGACACCCGGTTGTTGGCATCCACGATCTTGGCACCACTGGTCAGGTCGATCTTGAACTTACCGCCTTGCAGGGTGGTCACTTCTTGATTGTTGGTCAGTTGCGACGACAGCACGTTCGCGCCAGCCACCACATGGTATTGCAGCACAGCATTGAGCGTAGCGTTGCTCACTTGATCGAGGCTGGTAGCACCGAGCTCGGTAAGCAGCGCAGTGAAAGCCGCGTTGGTTGGTGCAAACACCGTGAACGGACCTGCGCCAGACAGCGTCTGGACATACGTTGGCTGGCCAGCAGCCGTGAGGCCCGGACGGGTCAGCGCGGCCACCAGTGTGCTGAAGTTAGCGTTGTTGAGCGCGTGATTCACCACATTGGGCAGCGCGATCACCTTGTCTACGATGTGTACTACACCGTTGGAGCAAACCACGTCGGCAGTTGTCACCTTCACCTCTTTGTTCAGCGTCACAGCAGTGCCGTTGCGCTGCGCCAGTAGGCTGATGTTGCTGGTGGTGGTGCCAAATGTAGCCAATGTTTTAACGTAATCCGAAACCGGCACACTGGCCGCCTTCACCTCGCCGCTCAGAACGTGGTTGAGCAGGATTTGCTTCAGCGTAGCCACCGGCACGTCTTCCAATTTGGCAAAACCGTTGGCAGTGAGGAACGCGCTGAACGCCGCGTTGGTCGGCGCGAACACGGTAAACGGCCCTGTGCCATTAAGTGTCGTCACGAGGTCAGCCCGCTGGAGCGCGGCTACCAAAGAGCTCAGGTCGGCAGTGGCAGAAGCCGTAGCGGAGATGGTTTTAGGCTGCTCCACTACGGGGTCGTCACCGTCTTTGCAAGAAGTGAAAGATAAACCGCCAACGAGGGCAAGGGCAATGAAAAACAGGTACTGTTTCATAGTTGTGTTGTGAATGATGTAAGTGAGTTGTGTTTGAAAAGTGATGCTCAGAACGCACGCAACTCAACTTTGTTTAGCCATTCAAACTGTTAAAAATGTAAAAATTAAACAAAACCGTAAAAAATAGTCCGAGCCACCGCGTGCCAAAACCTTTCGTTTGGTGTCTCGCAACCCATAAAAAAAGCAAAAGCCCGAATTGACCAAAAACAATTCGGGCTTTTCTACTTTTGGCCGTTCTTTTTATCACCGTTTTTCAAAACGAAAAAACACTCTTGCACATGAGCAATATCAACCCTTCCCGGCTCTTCACCGCCTCCTGTATGGCACTGACTGTCACAGCCATGACCTTCGCCATCCGAGCCGGGATGCTCGGCGACCTCGGCAGCCAATTTCAACTCACCGACA
>JAYSUY010000428.1:0-4814 GCA_043718855.1 Saprospiraceae bacterium
CCTAAGTCGAAGCAGCCCTCCTTGTATGTTTTTTATCACTACGTCACACTTCCCCCGTAAAAATATGCGCATCATCTACCTCGGCACCCCCGACTTCGCGGTGCCTTCGCTTCAAATTTTGTTGAAAAACGGCTACGACGTAGTGGCCGTCGTCACCGCGCCCGATAAGCCCGGCGGGCGGCACGGTCTGCTGGAATCAGCGGTCAAAAAATTTGCCGTCGCTCGCGGCCTTCGGGTGTTGCAGCCCGAAAAATTGAAGAACCCCACATTTCTGGAAGAACTCCAAGCCCTGCGGGCCGACCTTCAAGTGGTGGTGGCATTCAGGATGCTACCCGAAGTGGTGTGGAATATGCCGCCGCTCGGTACACTCAACCTGCATGGCTCGCTGCTACCCAAATATCGGGGCGCTGCGCCCATCAACTGGGCCATCATCAACGGCGAAACGGAGACCGGCCTCACTACTTTCCGGCTCCGCCACGAAATCGACACGGGCGACATCCTCGGCCAAGTGCGACTGCCCATCGGCCCCAATGAGACAGCGGGCGACCTGCACGATCGCATGATGCTGGCCGGTGCCGACCTGGTGCTGCGTACCGTGCAGAGCCTCGAAGAGGGCACTGCCGTGTCCATGCCACAAATTGGGGCAGCAGTTACTCACGCGCCAAAAATTTTTACCGATACCTGCCAAATCCGCTTCGACCGACCCGCTGCCGAGGTACACAATTTTGTACGCGGCCTCAGCCCACATCCTGGTGCCTGGACGGAGTTGGATGGCAAAAATCTGAAAATCTTGCGCACGGAATTGGTGGCCGAACTACCTGAAGTGAATGCCGACAAGACCTCCATGCCAGGTAGGTTTCTCTCCGATGGCAAAAATTGGTTGCGCGTCACCTGCTCTGATGGTTTGTTGCAAGTGCTTGATTTGCAGATGGAAGGGAAACGCAGAATGACCACACGCGACTTCCTCAACGGCTATCGAATGTAGCCCGTACCTCGGAACACGCCCCGGTTGTCTTCTTCCGCATCTCGGTGTGTGTCATGGTAGCAGCCCATTCAGCAACAAAATTTACCGTGACTTAACCTCGTTTTGGCTTCTAAACGGGGTCAAATTTTTGTGCTTTGCGGATTGAGGCATGAAAGTTGAAACGCTGCTCCAGTGAACATTTCTTAAATCCAATATCCCATGGTCATCTATTTAATCGTTTTTGCCACCCTTTTAGCCAGTGCCGTACACGGCCTATCCAGCGACCCAGCCGACAAGGTGGATGTTTGAAAATGAGGCTGTTGCGCCACCACTACCTTACAAAGAAAAGCCCAGATGTTTTCTTCCAGAAAAAATGGAGCCTGAATCTGGGCAATCCGCGCCTCTTACGAGGAATGAAAGTACCTGAAACTTGAAGTAGGGCTTGGGAAGGCTTCGGGGCTTCGCGCTACCTTTGGGCCTCAACGTTTTTCCATGCTACAATTCGACTACTCCGCCGCCGCGCCCTTTCTGGCTCCCCACGAAATTACTTTCCTTGCTCCACAAGTCGCCGCCGCCGCCAACTTGCTGGAAAGCCGCACTGGCCCTGGCAACGAATTCCTCGGCTGGCTCGATTTGCCTGTAAATTACGACCGAGCAGAGTTTACCCGCATTCAATCTGCCGCTGAAAGGATCCGGCAGCAGAGCCAAGTACTGGTGGTCATCGGCATTGGTGGCTCATACTTGGGCGCGAAGGCGGCCATTGAGTTTTGCGGCCACAGTTTTCACAACAACTTAGGGCGTGGCGTAGAAATCTACTTCGCTGGCACCAACATCTCTGGCACTTATCTCACTCATTTACTGGAAGTTATTGGTGACCGCGACTTTTCGGTCAACGTGATATCCAAGTCTGGCACCACCACCGAGCCAGCCATCGCGTTCCGCATTTTCAAGCAAAAATTGGAAGCGAAATACGGCGTAGCCGGAGCGCGGGAGCGCATTTACGCCACTACCGACAAGTCGCGGGGCGCACTCAAAACGCTCGCCGACCAGCAGGGTTACCAAACCTTCGTAGTACCCGACGATGTGGGCGGGCGCTTCTCGGTACTTACGGCAGTCGGGCTACTGCCCATCGCGGCGGCGGGCATTGCCATCGAACCGCTCATGCAGGGGGCTGCTGACGCTCGCGCTGCATATCAAAAACCATTCGCTGAAAATGCTTGCCACCAGTACGCGGCCGTGCGCAACGCACTGCACCGCAAAGGCAAAGACATTGAACTTTTGGTGAATTACGAGCCGCGCTGCCACTACATCGCGGAGTGGTGGAAACAACTTTACGGCGAAAGCGAGGGCAAGGACGGCAAGGGTATTTTTCCCGCAGCAGCCGATTTTACCTGCGACTTGCATTCGATGGGGCAGTACATTCAAGATGGTCGTCGCTCGCTGTTCGAGACGGTGCTGGAGATCGAGCGGCCCGAAGCCGACCTCGTAATGTTCCGAACTGACGACGACTTGGATGGACTGAACTACCTGGATGGAAAAACGCTGGACTACATCAACAAAAAAGCCGCCGAAGGTACCCGCATGGCGCATGTGGATGGAGGTGTGCCCAACCTGAGCATCCGCTTGCCGGATGCCAGCCCGTACAGCCTCGGCACACTGTTTTATTTTTTTGAAAAAGCCTGCGCCCTGAGCGGCTATATGCTGGGTGTCAACCCTTTCGACCAGCCGGGGGTGGAAGCCTACAAGCGAAATATGTTCGCGCTACTGGGTAAACCTTGATCGAACAATGAACGATAAGGTATGAACGATGAGGCCCGCGATATCCACAGGTTGGATGTTGCGGGCCTCATCGTTCATACCTTATCGTTCATTGTTTTTTCCAATATCACAAACTCCAGCGGCTGTGTAGGCACCCCAAACTTGTGGTCAAAAGCGTAAGGCTCCGTTTCGCCGCTGGGCCGGTAGCCATGCCGTTCGTACCAAGCGATCAGTTCTTGCCGTGTGGAAAGTACGCGCATCCGAATTTTGGCGCAGCCTGACTGCTGGGCGTGCGTCTCGGCAGCCACCATCAGCAGTTTGCCGATGCCCGCCCCCTGTTTTGCGGGCGCGACGGTGAGCATACCGAGATACAACTCGTTGGTTTTCAAGTGTAAATACACACAGCCTTCCAAGCGACCTGTGTCGGAGCAGTATTTCAGTACCGTACCGTCAGGCTCTTGCAGCAAATCGCGAAGGCCGTGCTCGTCGGTGCGCAAGTCGCCGTGCAGGAGGTCGGCTTCGTGGGTCCAGCCCTGGCGGGCTGAGTCGCCTCGGAACGCGCTGTTCACCAGCGTCAGCAGGGCGGGGATGTCGGAAAGTGTGGCGGGGAGAATAGACATGAATTGCGTTTTATGCTAGTGGTCAATCAAAGGTAGCAGGTCTGTTCCGTTTTTATCAAACCTGCTGTGGCCGATGCGGGCGAGCCTTAACCTGCCAAATCTTATTTTTAAAAAATATCCTTTTGCAAATCGGCTGTTTGTCGCTCCACATCATCTATTTTTGAGCGAATATCTGAAACAACTATCGTTCACTAAAACTCAATGTTATGAACACACTCATTGGACTTGGCCGATATCTACTGCTGGTACCCTTGGTGGGCTTTGGCGTAAAACACCTGCAAGACGGAGCCGAACTGGCTGGCTTGGTGCCACCTTTTTTTCCAGGAGGCATCGTTTGGATTTACGTCACCGGCGGAGCCATGCTGCTGGCTGTGGTCAGCGCATTTGTGGGCAAGTGGGACAAACTTGCTTTCACGCTGGCTGGCCTCATGATCTTGATTTTTGCGCTGACCATCCACCTGCGCGGGCTAACGGACGGCGGAAACCCGCGTGTACTCTTCGATCTGCTCAAAGACGTAGGCTTGGCTGGTGGCTGTTGGATGTACGCGGCCAATTACGCCCGCGACAAGTCGTTTGTCGGCTGAGGGCGCGTCCGGCAGGTGGATCAGCGACCTTTTTGCGAGGGCGTTTTGAGCACCTTGCTCCTCCGCATTTTCGCACACGGCCCGTTCGTTTTCGGACAATTTCTTTTGTCAATTTTTTTCTAAAGACCTGACAACCAGTTTTTTGACAAAACGGTATGTTGCTTGACCGTGTGCAGTTACTTGCGATGCAATGCCCGCGAGACCTGAACATGATTCAAAACTACCTCATCCTCACCCTCCGCCACCTGAGCCGCAATGGCCGCTACCTGCTCATCAATGTGCTGGGCCTCGGTTTCGCGCTGGGCTTCTGCATCCTGGCCTACCTCAACTACGAGTTTGCCAACACCTACGACCACTGGCACCGCGATGCTGACCGCATCGTGCGGGCCGAAATGGTAAAGGCTTCCAACGGCGAAACTTACGGCGTTTGCCCCTCGGCGCTCGGCCCAGCGGCAGTGGCCGATTTGCCCGGTGTGGAGGCGCAGTGCCGCTACGACTCGCGGGGTACGGTGGTGAAGCGCGACGACGCAGTGTTCAATGAAAATCTGTATTTCGCCGACGATAATTTCTTCCAATTCTTTGATTATGAACTCGCTGCGGGCAGCCTCGACCTGAGCGACCACAGCCGCGTGGTGATCGATGAGGACACTGCCGAGAAGTATTTCGGCTCCAAAAATCCCGTGGGGCAGACCCTGCTGTTCTACGCCGACACCGACCAGCGGATGCCGCTCACGGTGGGCGGTGTGGTGAAAAACATCCCGCTCAACTCCAGCCTGCGCTTCCGCTTCCTCACACATTTGGACAACCAGATGGACGGCCCCAACCGCGTCGATTACGTGAGTTGGAAGTGGTCGCTGGATGCCGTGTTTTTGAAACTAAAAAATACCG
>JAYSUY010000429.1:0-1778 GCA_043718855.1 Saprospiraceae bacterium
CCCCCCGCCACTTGCAAATCATCAGTTCGGCAAGCCCGGCATTTGCGGCCCAGTTGGTATGAACGGAGCGAACATATCCTCCAACTCTTTGGTGAAGGCTTCGTCTTTCATATCGTCGGCGGTGCGCATCAGCGTCTGGGCGCAGCCGAGTGCAAACTGCTCATCTTGTGCAAAACCCTTCTTAAATTCAGGTTTTTGCGAAGCCACAAAATTTAGAATCTGCACCTGAGACTGGGCAATCTCGCGCATTTTGGCCACTGCTTTTTCCTTCGCGTCGCTCCGGGAGTAGATGTCGGCCATGAGCGCGGCGAACTGGTCGTACTGGAAGTTGAAAGCCGGGAACACCTCAAAGTATTTGTCGGCCAACTGCACGGCCTGCGCTTTTTTGCCCTCCAAAGTGAGTTGGCGAGCCACACGGATCATGGCGACGCGCATGGTTTGGAGGCTGGGCATATAGGAGCGGTCCACATGGAGCCGTTTCTTGTCGAAATTGCCCCACTGCCATTTTTCCATGATGTTGCGGAATGCCACATCGGTCGCCACCCGGCCATTGCCGATGATGCCGTAGTTCTCTACACTGCCGCGCGATTTCACGGGCACGATGCGCAGACTCAGGCCTTCCAGTTGTAGGTAGTCATCGAAGCCCAGCAACTTGTCCTCGCGGCAAGTGACGGCCCAGTAAATGGGCCGCTCCCAGAGGTTGGAAGCGATGATGTCGAGTATTGCCAACTCGTCCTTGATGATGTAACTTTTGTTCTTGCCGAGGTCGAGGTGCATCGTATCCACCATCGTGGTGTCGGTCGGGAGCATCACACCGTTTTGCGCTACCGAGCCTTTTTCCACTAAAATGGAGATTTTGCGTGTGGGCAGGTAGGTGTCGAAGTCGCGCCCGCCCTGTGCGGGGAGTTTGTGGTCTTCGCCGAGGAATTTCACCACGTCCTGGATGGTCATTTCCGTTTCTACATTGCGCGGTGCGTAGAACGGCGTTTGGATGCGCTTGAAGCCGCGCAACTGCTCGCGCGGGATGCTCATTTTGATGGCGGGCGAAGCGTTCACTGCACGGCGCAGTTGGTCGATGTACCAGTCCACCGCGATGAGCGAGAGATTGACCACCCGCACGTCGGTGCGGATTTTTTCCACTTCTTGGCAGTACCAGAGCGGGTAAGTGTCGTTGTCACCGTAGGTGAAAATGATGGCGTTCTGCTCCACCGATTCGAGGAAGTTGCGGGCGTAGTCGCGGCTGGCGTAGTGGTCGGCGCGGCTGTGGTCGTCCCAGTTTTGCGTCACCATCAGGGCCGGGGCCACGAGACCGAGCGCGGTGGTGAGGCAGGCCGCTGCAACACCTGGTACGCGCAACTGCTCGCTCAGCAGTTGGTAAAGGCCTACTACGCTCAGCCCGATCCACATAGCGTAGGTGAAAAACGAGGCAGCCAGCACATAATCGCGTTCGCGAGGTTCGTTGGGCGGCTGATTGGAATACACGATGATACCAATGCCGGTGATGATGAACAGGGCCATCAGTGCCGCGAAGTCGCGGGGGCGAGAGCGAAAATGGAAGAACATCCCGACAAGCCCGAGCAGGAAGGGAATGAGGTAATACTTGTTTCGCCCCTGGCTATTTTTCTGAAAATCAGGGAGTTCGGCTTGGTTTCCAATCCGAGGCTCGTCCAGTGCGTCAATACCAGATATCCAGTGGCCCGCGCTGGGGTCCCAGGGGTAGTAGCCCTGTTCGCCATTTTGACGGCCTGCAAAATTCCACATGAAGTAGCGCCAGTACA
>JAYSUY010000430.1:0-4802 GCA_043718855.1 Saprospiraceae bacterium
GGCTGGCAGGTGGCATCGGGCGGGCATTCTGATTCGCACGACTTGATCTGGGCTCCTTCGGGCCGCCGCTACTGGTCAAACGACGGTGGAGTTTACCGCAACAATCCAGGTTCCATCAGTTGGCCTAAAAGCAAAAATCTGCCCACTACGCAGCTGTACCACACGAGTTACAACCACCATCAGCCCAACACCTACTACGTTGGTACACAAGATAATGGCATCGAAAAAGGCAGCGCCGCCGACTTGAACAACTGGCAATTGGTCTTCTCTGCCGACGGCTTCCACTGCGCCTTCCACCCCACCGATCCACAAACCATGTGGGTAGAAACCCAAAATGGCAACATCCACCGCAGCATGGACGGCGGCACCACTTTTCAGCAAGGCACCACCTGCCTCGGCACTACTGACCGCTGCAACTGGGACACGCCGTTTTTCATCAGCCAGCACCCGCCTCACCTGCTCTACGCCGCCACTTACCGCGTGTATGCGTCCAGCGATGGTACGGGTTGGGGCGTGGCTTCCGGCGACTTGAGCGATGGGGTGCTGCTGGAGCCGCGATTCCACACCATCTCCACGCTGGCCGAGTCGCCGCTGCAAGCGGGCAAACTCGTGGCTGGCACCACCGATGGCAATGTGTGGTGGCGCACAGCCGCAGGGGCTTGGACGAACGTGACCACCGGGCTTCCCAACCGCTACGTCACCTCCACACACTGCTCACCTACAGCCACCAATCGCCTTTTCACGACACACTCTGGCATCAAGTACAACGAGGACATTCCGCACATCCACCGCTCCGACAACAACGGGCAAACTTGGGTGAACATCAGTGGCGACCTGCCGCAAGTGCCTGTCAACGACCTGTTTGTGCTGCCGGGCCACGCCGACTCGGTGCTGTTTGCAGCCACCGACGTAGGCACCTACTTCACCCGCAACGGTGGCCAAAACTGGTCGCGCTTGGGCAAAAACCTGCCCTACGTAGCCGTATTTGATCTTGCCCACAACGTGGCCCGCAAGCAACTGATGGCGGCCACTTTCGGGCGCGGGCTGTGGACGTTCCCGCTGGATTCGGTGTTTGTGCAGAGCAATACCAGCGTCACCACCAGTGTCAGCGGCGACATCAACACGGAGTACGGCACAGGCGTTGGCGGCGTGCCCCTGCTACCCACCTTGCCTCCCTTGCTGAGCGACACTACCGGCCAATACCTGCTCAGCGGCGTGCCCGCTTGTCAGACGCTGGAGGTGGCACCCTACCTCAACCGCGCACCGCTCAACGGGGTAAGCACTTACGACTTAGTGATCATCTCGAAACACATCCTCGGCCTCGCGCCCATCCCCTCGCCCTACCGCCTCATCGCTGCCGATGCGAACCGTTCTGGCAGCGTCACTACCTACGACATCGTGCTGATCCGGCGGCTCATACTGGGCATCGACACGGTTTTTGCCAACAACACCTCGTGGCGCTTCGTACCCAAAAACCACGTTTTCCCCGACCCGACCAACCCGTTCAAGACTGTTTTTCCTGAAAAATTAGACATAGCCCTGCAAACCAGCCCCGCCAGCGGAGCGGATTTTGTGGGCATCAAAATCGGCGACCTGAACGCTTCGGTTATGCCGCACTTCGCCCCGCCCACCGAAGACCGCACGGGCGGCACCCTCGTTTTTGAGGTAACCGCCCCACCCCACCCCAGCGACATGGACGGCGACCGCCAGGTGGCTGCTGGTGAAATGCTCGACCTGACTTTCAAGCCCTCCGCCGCCGAGGCTTCGGCGAACAAGCCATCCGCCCCCACGCTGGGCTACCAGATGACGTTGGAGTTGGACGGCCTGACAGTGGTCGATACCCTGCCCAGCCCCGGCATCAGCGCGGAAAATTTTGGCATTTTTGCCGCTGCCAACACTGCGGCTGCGGGCGGTGCGCTGACGGTTTCGGTGGAAAATTTACCCACCAGTTTATCCGCCAAAGTCCCTACGGAGGTGGGAGGCTTGCCGAAGGAGGGTGGTGCCTTTCGAGTGCGGTTTCGCTGCACGAAATCGGGCCGCCTGAGCGAGATGCTGCACTTGAGCGACCGAATTACGCGGTCGGAGGGGTACCGCCTTTCGACGGGTAAAAATGTCGAAATGACGACCCTTGCCCTTCGCTTCAACAGCAGTCTAATCGCTGCACCACGCTTTGAGTTGTTCCAAAACACGCCCAACCCGATGAGCAGCACCACCCAGATTTCCTTCCGTCTGCCAGAAGCCTGCGAGGCTACGCTCACCCTTCGCAATGCCGAAGGCCGGGTGCTGAAAACGGTGCGCGGCAACTACCCACAGGGCCTCAACTCCTTGACAATGAGGCGAAACGATCTGGGCGCGGCAGGGCTGCTGTTTTACCAATTGGACACGCCGACGGACAGTGCGGTGCGGAAAATGGTGGTGGTGGATTGACTCAGAAAGAATCGCCGGATCGGACCGCGTAGAAATACCTGTATTCAAAATCAGGTATTTCTACGCTGGTCTAACGGCGTGTGGTGTTAACTACCTTTGCCATTGCTGGGAATCCAATCCCTCACACAGTTTAGGGCAATGCGCATTCACTTCTTTCCGGCCTACGGAAAGGTATATTTTTTCTCGCTTTTGTTTTCAGTGGCCACATTTGGCTGCCTGTCTGCGCAAAACACGCCCCCGGATACCTCCGACGCGCTCTGGTCGCGCATTGAAACTCAACTGGATCAGCAAGCCTCCGATACTTCTTTCCAGTTTATCCTTCTGTTGGTGCGCAGCCACTGCGGTCGAGACTTCGGCTGCCTGTCTCAGCATTACTTCAACGTGATGACCAAGTTGGAGCGCAGTCGCTTCAACCTTCCGGCGGCCATTTTTGTGTGCGAAGAGATTGTCAAAATCGCCCAAACGAAGGGAGCGATGGCGGAAGAAGCCCAGGCTCGACTGAACCTTTGCCGCTTTCAAGATGCTCTGGGCAACGCCCGGCTGGCAGCATTCAACATCGAGAACGCCCTGCGGCTTTTCGAACGGGTAGGCGACCCACGCAAGGTCACGCTGGCTAAATATTGGAAGGTGAAAATCAGTCTCAGGGCCCGTAAAGCAGGGGAGGGAATACCCGAAATGGAGGCACTGTTGAGCGAGGCCCAACTGCAAAATGATACAGGGATGCGTATCCGGATACACAACGAATTGATGCGGCTGAGCCAATTGGCTGCTCAAGACGGGAAAATGCTGGAACATTTGGATGCCTTAGAGACCCTCGTGAAGTCTAATCCTTTGATAGAGCACGGAAAACGCTACTTGATGCTGATCGCAAAAGGCCGTGGAGACTTGGCCTGGGAAACAGAAAACTTAGCAAGTGCTAGAGACTTTTACCACGATGCCTTGCTCCTCAGTCAGACCATCCCTGACCACTGGATTGAGATCAAATGCCTCCAAGTTTTGGCCGAACTGGAATGGGAACTTGGCAACCGCTCATCGGCAAAATCCTACCTCGAACAGGCGCGCACCCTTGCCGGAGAACGACAATTGGACGACTTGCTGATCTCCAGTTTTAGGCTTAAGTCCGAATTTGCAGAAGCCGAAGGCCGATATGCGGAAGCACTCGAATCCTTAAAAGAAAAGCGCAAGCATGAGGTGCTCTGGGAGAATCGGTCTGCGGGCAGCAACGCGCAGAATTATTTTCTTGAAGCGGAAAACGAAAACAGGAAACTCGAACTGACCCTGAGAAACACCCAACTCCGCAACTCCCTGCTCGTTGCCCTCCTGATTTTGCTCTTGGCCGCAGGCGTTTTCATCGCCTACCGCAAGCAGCGGCAGGGCAAGCGAAAACTGTCCGCCCAGAACACCCTCATCCAGCAGCAATCCGAGCAACTGAAATCCCTCGACGCGGCCAAGTCCCGCTTCTTCGCCAACGTGTCGCACGAACTGCGCACCCCGCTCTCGCTCATGCTCGGCCCCGTCGGCACCCTCTTGACAGAAAACCACCTGACCAACAAGCAAGCCCAACTGCTTCAGTTGGCCCACCAGAACGGCAAACAACTCGAACAACTGGTCACCGACATTCTCGACCTCGGCAAGTTGGAAATGGGCAAGATGTACCTGGATGAAAAGCCGACAGAACTGGCCACCTTTTTCCGCAGGTGCTTAGCCCAGTTCGAGTCGCTGGCTGATAGCCGGCAAATTGATTTCAGGTTCGACATCGCCGTAGGCAACGACGTGACGGCCAACTTGGATCAGGCCAAATGCCGCCAAATCCTGAACAACCTGCTCTCCAACGCCTTCAAATTTACCCCAGCGGGCGGGTGCGTGGAGGCCAAACTGACGCTGGACAGCGGCACCCTCCAACTGAGCGTGGCCGACACCGGCCCTGGCATTCACCCCGACGACCTGCCCCACCTGTTCGACCGCTACTTCCAAACCACCCGGCCCGACAAGCCCGCCGAAGGCGGCACTGGCATCGGCCTCGCGCTGTGCCACGAGTACGCCCAACTTTTTGGCGGAAAAATCGAGGTGGAAAGTGCCGTCGGGAAAGGCTCGATTTTCAATGTGGCGCTCCCGGTCACGCTGACGGCGATGTACAGCGAAACACCGGTTTCGGCTCCGATGTACAGCGAAACACCAGTTTCGCCGACGGCCAATGCCGCTGGCGAAACTGGTGTTTCGACATACAGCACCGCCAAGCCCACCATCCTCGTCGTGGAAGACAACCCCGACCTGCAAGCCTACATCCGCCTGATTTTAGAGGAAAAATACCACATCATCACCGCCGAAAACGGCCAAGCCGCTTTGAGGGTTATGAGTTATGAGTTAGGAGAGAT
>JAYSUY010000044.1:0-2434 GCA_043718855.1 Saprospiraceae bacterium
TTTTTGTCAAACCGCTCATTTTGGCGAAATGTCAGGGTTGCCACAGCGGCAGCGCCCCGCAGGGCAATATCAGCCTCGCCACCTACGCTTCTGTGCGCACGGTTGCGCTCAACGGTAAACTTTACGCCTCGCTGACTCGTCAAAGCGGCTGGATGCCCAAGGGCGGCGCAAAACTCGACAACTGCTCGCTGAGCAAACTGAAAGCTTGGATAGACAGCGGCGCGCCAGAAAATTGAACAAAACCTACCTTTGGCTTTTTACTGTTGGCTTCTGGCCGAAGGCCCAAGCAGACCGAAACAAAAGATTAACCGCTCCCACACACTTCTGTTTTTATGAAAAAAACGCTTTTCGCCCTCAGCACCCTCGCCATCCTGATGTTGCTGCTCGCCCTGCCCCCCGGCTGCTACTTCGACAACGAACAGGAACTCTACGGCATTGACCCCACTGCCTGCGACACCACCGCCGTGAAGTACAGCACGGTCATCAAGCCGCTCCTCGAAAAAAACTGCATCAGTTGCCATGCCCCCGGCGGCGTACAGGAAAGTGTGCCGCTCAACACTTACGACGGGGTGAAACTTTACGCAACCAACAGCCTGCTCGTGACGCGCACCAACGACAACACCACGCCAATGCCCCAAAGCGGCCTATTGCCCGAGTGCGACCGAAACAAAATACGCGCTTGGGTGAAGCGCGGTGCACCGAATGACTGAGAGAACGATGAACCATGAACCATGAACGAGACAACAACAACTGATAACTGACAACCAACTACTTGACCATGAAGAAGATACTGCTTTTCCTGCTTGCCGCTGGCCTCATTGGAGCCGCGTACGCCTACTACCTCTGGAACAAACCGCACGAAGATATGGCCGCGTCCAAAGCCGCCGCCACCCTGACCGCTGGCCAACTGCTCAGCGAGTACACCGCCGACGAAACAGCCGCCAACGGCAAATACCTCGGCCAAACCATCGCCGTGAGCGGCAAAGTGAAAGAAATGACCGAAGAGGGTGGCGTGCTGAAAGTCATGCTGGATGCTGGCGACGAAAACTTCGGGGTGTACTGCACGCTCGACTCGGCCTTCCAGCATCCGCGCAGGGTTTTTCCGATAGGCGAGCCCATCACATTCAAAGGCAAGTGCGACGGCATCAACTTGGACGTGCAACTGTCCAGATGTGTGGAGCAGAAGTGAGTAGACTGTTACGAAAACCAACCATTTACCGATCACAACGCATTCAAATTCAACAAAAAATGAGAAAATTGCTGTTTCTGCTAGCCCTTGTGCTGGCAACCTCCGTACCGGGTTTTGCCCAAAAATTCTTTACCCGCGATGCGAAAATCGGGTTCAATGCCGACACCAAGTTGGAGAAAATCGAAGCCGTGAGCAAGTCGGGCACCTGTGTGCTCGATGCCGCCACCGGCAAGATGGAGTGGAAAGTCTTGGTCAAAGGCTTTCAGTTCGAGAAGGCCCTGATGCAAGAGCATTTCAACGAAAACTACATGGAGTCGTCCAAGTACCCCAACGCTGCGTTCTCCGGCGCCATCGCCAATCTCAGCGAAGTCAACTTCGCCAAAGACGGCACCTACACCGTCAAAGTGAAAGGCAAGATGACCATTCACGGCGTATCAAAAGATGTCGAAGTGCCGGGTACCGTCAAAGTCGGCGGTGGCAATGTGGAGTTGCTGGCTAACTTTGTGGTGGCTTGTGCTGACTACGGCATCTCCATCCCATCGGTGGTGAAAGACAACATTGCCAAAGAGGTCAAGGTAGTCGTAAACGCCCCGCTAAAACCGATGAAACAAGGCGGTTAGGTGAACTATGAGCGAGGAACGATAAACGATGAACGGCGCGACATCCTTCAGTTCCTCGTTCCACACTACGCCCGATCACTTTCCCAAACCCACTGGATTTCCCAAAATCCGGTGGGTTTAGTTTTACAGCATTTCACTTCTGAGCATCACTTTTTTATGAAAAAAATCTACTTTTTTACCCGCCGAAGCACGCAGCGCGAAGGCGGCCCCAACTTCTTTACCCGCCGAAGCCTCGGCGAAGGCGGGCAACTTCAAACTTCAAACTTCAAACTCCTTCTCTTCTTCCTCCTGCCCCTCGGCCTCTGCGCCCAAGAGGGCGACCTGCTCTCGCTGCTTGGCGAAGACAAAACCACCGACTACACCACGGCCACGTTCAAAACCAACCGCATCGTGAACGGCCACAGCGTCGAGAACACCGCTGCCGGCGTGCTCGATGTCAAGATTTCGCACCGCTTCTCGCCTGTGCGCCAGGGCATCTACGATATGTTCGGCTTGGACGGTGCCACCATCCGCATCGGCGGCGACTACGGCATCACCGACCGCCTAATGGTCGGCTTCGGGCGCAACAGCCACGAAAAAATCATCGACGGCTTCGCCAAATACAAACTCCTGCGCCAGTCTTCGG
>JAYSUY010000431.1:0-1776 GCA_043718855.1 Saprospiraceae bacterium
GACTTGAAGTCACCGCCTCACTACACACGCAAGCACCGAAATCGCCGCCTTCCAACTCCAACTGGTGTGCCGCCAGTTGGAAGACAAAATCATTCAGCAACGCCGCCCGGCGAGCTTCCAGGTCACGCCCGATTTCTACGGCGGCACCGACGGCATCCGCCAGATCATCGAAGATTTTTACCACCAAGTGCTGGAAAAAACGCCCGCCGCCGAGCGCGACGCGGTGGAAAAACTGTTGGCCCGCGGCCTCATCCGCAACGGGCGGCGCATCATGATGGAAGCCTCGGCCATGCGCGACGAGTACGGCGTACCGCAGGCCGCGCTCGAACTGCTGCACGACGAGCGGCTGCTCAAGCGCGAGGCCCGCAAAGGCGAGATGTACTACGAAATCAGCCACGACACGCTGGTGAAGCCGGTGCTGGAGCGGTTCAAAAAAATAGAGGAGGCAGAGCTGGCCGCCGAAGCGGAGCGGCTGCGCGAGCAGGCTGCCGAGGACAAGCGGCGATTAGACGAGGCCGAGCGGCTGACACGCGAAGCGGTACAGGGGCGGAAGCGGGCGCGGACATTTTCCATACTGGCCGGGGTGGTGGCGGTGGTGGCCGTGCTGGCTGGCTTTTTTGCCTGGCAAAAACAACAGGAAGCCGCCGATGCCAAAGCCAAGGCCGATGCCCAACTCATCACCGCCCTGGAAGAAAAACAACAACGCTTAGACTTGGAAATGAAGGACTTGCAGCGCAAAAAGCAAGTCTATGGAGCCGCAGAGAACGCCTTCCTCATGCAGGAAACTGCCGCCAAGACCGACTCCATCGCCCGGCTGCAAACGGAAAACCAGCAACTCATTTCCCAACTGAAAAACAATTGACCATGCGTCCAATACTGCTCCTGCTTGCTCTGGCCTGCTTTGCCGCCTCCGCCGCCTCCGCACAAAACAACTGCCCGCAATATGCCGCGCTCATGGAAAACGCCCGCACATACTGGGGCAAGGGCGACTACGACAAGGCCCTGAAACAACTCACCGCAGCCCGCGAGCACTGCCCGGAGAAAGGCGCGGAAGTAGATGCCCAGTTGATCGCCTTCACCCGCCAGATTGCTGATAAATACAAGGAAGCCGATACCCAAAAAACAATAGCCCAGCGCCAAGCCGCCGCCGCCCGCGCTGCCACAGACAAGGCCCAACGCCAAGCCCTCGCCGCCTACGCCAACGACCTCGCCTACAAAAGCAAAACGGCTCTGCGCGACGGCGACCGCAACGCCGCCTTTCGGCTCGCAGAGTTTGCGCACCGCTACGTGGAGGCCGACAACCCCAGCGTACTGGATGCCCTGCTCAAAGCCCTCTACTACAACGACCACCCCGACACCACGCACCGCCTCCCCCGCCCAGCTGCCCTCGAAGGCCACAGTTCAGGGGTACTGAGCATTGCGTTCTCGCCCGATGGCAAGACCTTCGCCACAGGATCTGAGGACAATACGGCAAAAATTTGGGATATAAAAAGTGGCAAAGCAATAATAATCCTCGACGGCCACAAATCAGCTGTCAGGAGCGTTGTATTTTCCCCCGACGGAAAAACACTGGCCACTGGATCGTGGGATAGGACGGCAAAAATCTGGGACTCTCAAAGTGGCAAAGTACTCAGCACCCTGGAAGACCACACCGAAGGAATAAGGAGCATTGCATTTTCGCCTGATGGAAGAACACTGGCTACCGGATCTGAAGACGAGACGACAAAAATTTGGGATATAGCAGATTCAAGGTTCAAATGCAACAGCCGGGGGGGG
>JAYSUY010000432.1:0-4800 GCA_043718855.1 Saprospiraceae bacterium
CTCGCAGCCTCGCAGCCTCGCAGCCTCGCAGCCTCGCAGCCTCGCAGCCTCGCAGCCTCGCAGCCTCGCAGCCTCGCAGCCTCGCAGCCTCGCAACCTCGCAGCCTCGCAGCCTCGCAGTTAAATTCCTGTTCCTGGCTATGCTTGCACTCTCCACTTTCGCGCCTTTGCCGCGCCTGCTCGCGCAGGCCACTTTCTGCTCCAATACGCCCTTCAACCCGGCTGTGGATGCTATTGTGAACAACCAGAGTATCTCCACGCTCTTCCCCGGTGGCGGCACTTGGGCACCGGGCACAAAAGTCTTTGTGTCCAATACGCTCACCATCAACCAGTCCATCGTACTCAACAACGTGGAGTTTATCATGGATGATGCAGCCAAGATCATCGTGGAAGGCACAGGTGTGGTGGCTTCTGCCAGCAACAACACTGTTTTTCGGGCCTGTGGCGGGCAGAAAATGTGGCTGGGCATCACGGTACGCAATGGCGCAGCCATCAATTTCAACGGTACGCCGTCTGCTGCGGTCTTTATCCGCAATGCTTGGCGGGGCATTACCTTCAGTGGATCGGCACACGCCACCGCTTCAGTACTCCGAAACTGCGAATTGGTGGACAACATCGTTGGCATCGCGATTTCTAACTTTACTACTATGTTCAAACCAGCCACTTTTGCTGGGGTGAGCATTCAGCGGAGTGGTTCTAACCCTCCGTGGAATCTGCCAACGGGCTATGCTTATCCGTCTACGTTTGCGCATCAGGGCATCGTGATTAGCAAATCAACGGTTGATCTTTCCATAGGGGCGACCGCACCCAACAGGATCGCCAACCATCGGTACGGAATACATGTATCTTCCTCTACGCTGATACTTTCCAACATGACCATACAAGGCTCCAGCACTGATGATCAACAAGTGTCTGATCAATATGATGGTACCGACATTTATGCTGTCGGCAGTTCCATGACTATAACTGGTTGTACATTCAGGCAGGCAGGGAACACCAGTATCTGGTCGAGACAGACCCGGGGGTTGATGGTGAGCGGGTCAACTTTCCAAACCCCCAATATTTATGGTGTGCGCTGTACCCAGAGTGTACCCCTAAGTGTCCCTATTAGTGTGGTGAGCAACACATTCAATATTACGAACATCCCGAACTTGATCTCGGCGATCTACATCGAGCGGCCACCAAGCGGCCCTGATGAAATCAACACTTGGGTCAGGTTGAATAATATCAATGTTAGCAGTACCTCAAGCCACCAGAAAAGTAAGGCGATCATACTGGTAGACATCCTCGGCAAGTTTCCCGCCAAAGACATCGCACGGGTGGAAGCATGCACCTTGAAAGTCAACGTCCCTCTGTACCACACCAGTGGCATCCGAGTGAGCGGCCAGGGTGATAATTACCATATACATAATAAAAACCTCTTAGAGTGGCTGCCTGTCGCTACCCCCACGGGCACTCCGCTCGCTTCGCTTGCGCAGTTTCCTGCAGGCATCATCGCCAAAGACCTGATTCACAAGGATCATGAGATCTTCGACAACGACGTGGTGTCCAAACGCAATGGCGACAAGTCCTTCCTGCACAGAGGGCTGGATATCTCCACCACCAAGCTGGCCATGCTTGTGTGCGAAAACCGCATCAGCAGCACCAAGTATGGCATCCACTGCGCGGCCGAATTGAACAGCACCATCATGAAGGTCAACACGATGGGCAACGCCTTCACCGGGCTGCTGTGCAAATCGGGTACTGATATGCCCGACCAAGACCGCTTCGAGAATGTGTGGACGGGAGTGTATGGGGACAAGGGAGCGCAGTATGAGGGCGGTGCCCCGCTGTTCGATTTTTTCTACGATCCTAGCCCGGTCATACCCAACGACAAGCCTACTGTAGAATTTCCATTGGGTTGGTTTCAACCGCTGGCTGGCTCCAACCCCGAATGCGGAAAAAAGGACACCATCAAAGATGACTTCACGGATAAGGAGCGCGATCTTATTGACGGCACCTTGCTACCCGATGCCACAGCATCCAACTGGGACTTGCGGCGCGACCTGCTGTACAAAATGCTGTACACCCCCGACGTGGCGTTGAGCAGCATCTCGGCGACCAACTATCTGGATGCCAATGCCATCGCGGGTACTTCGCCCTATAAATTTGCTTATGCTCAGTCGCGTTTCGATCAAGCCTACACAGTATCGAACACGGTGCAATCGGCCATCAATGAGCAAACAGCAGCCTATCGCTTCTGGTCAGATAGCCTCCGCGCTTTGGCTGTTTTGCAAGAAGCCGACACCCTCACTTACGACCCTGCTATCGCGGTGCTGCACTCAGGAGCGGTGGGTCGCTTGATGATGGCCGCTGACAGCCTGCAAAGCCTGCGCAACCAGACTGACGCGAGCATACAAACCAACCTGAGCGCAGCCTACAGCTACATCAGCGCCCTGCCCGCCGGGCAGGCCTACGAGGCCAACCTGAAAAGCCTCCTCAGCACGGGCATCCGCTACGCGCAGGGCGACTCTTTGACGGAGGCCGACTACAATGTGCTCCGCGACATCGCCGCCCAGTGCGTCACCTACGGAGGCGTGAACATCCGCCGCGCGCCCCACTGGCTGCCGCATGAGGAGGCAGTGGAAAACTACCTGGGTTTGGATTGGGAGTCACATTGCCCAGTGCAGAAGGTATCTGGGGTGAAAGGCTTCGCCGCGCTGCGTCAAGTGCAGGTGATGCCCAATCCGAGCAATCAAGAGTCCCTTGTCACTTTTCCCGAAGGCTTGTCTGGTCGCTGGAGTCTGACCGACCTGACCGGGAGGACATTTTTGGATGGTGAGATAACCCAACCGTTGCTCAGGCTCAATACCAGCCAATTTGCTTCTGGTCTTTATCTCCTGACCTGTCGATTTGCTGACGGGGCAGTGTCCAGCACCAAAATCAGCATTTGTCACTAATTTTTGAAGCTACACTGAGTATGCCCCAGCCTTCCCGGGAGGCTGGGGCTGCTTTACTTTTCACGCTTTTAATGACAGATGCTATGAAAAACATAAGCGCAGTGCTTGTGCTACTGATGCCGCTGTGGGTATTGGGGCAGGCAAAGTTTGACAATACTTGGGTGTTCGGATATGATTACTCAGATACCTCATCCTCTAAAGATGGAACCATCATCCAATTTATCAATGGAGATATTCAATACACGGCTTTTGAAATCCCTTGGGGATTAAAGGCAAATGCGGCGATAAGTAATTCATCGGGCCAATTGTTGTTCTATACGAATGGGTGTAAGATCATGAGCAGCAAGCATGAAATCATGATTAGTGGAAACGGAATCAATGAAGGCGGTTACTATTACGAGCAAAATTGCTATAAAATTTATGACGGCTATCCAACAACACAAGGGATTGTCATACTGCCGTGGCCTGGCCGCCCCTCTCAGTATTACATGGTACACCTGCATCGACCAGGTTCTGTGGATCATGCTGCCAGCCCTTACATCACCAATGTTTTGATGACTACTGTAGATATGACCAAAGATGGTGGCTTGGGTATGGTGACAGAAAAGAACAAGGTGGTGATGAGCGGCGATACAGTAGTGGATATGCTAACAGCCGTGCGGCACGGCAACGGCCGCGATTGGTGGTTGGTAGCGCCGGGCTACAACAATAGCAAGTACTACTCCTTCCTGCTCAGCCCGAAAGGTTTGGAGGGGCCGTTTGTACAGAAAATTGGGCAACCCATTAATTTGCCAACGAGAGGCGGGCAGGCGGTGTTTTCGCCAAGCGGGAAGACATATGCTGTGACCAACCCAAGAGACTCAAAAGGAGACAAGTGGTTTCGATACTTGCAAGCATTCGATTTTGATCGGTGTACCGGTCTTTTTTCACCCATAGACACAACAGGTACTTTACTGGATGGGGGGAATGCTCCTATGGGGGGAGTAGCGTTTTCTGCCAACAGCCGTTATTTGTATTCATCGGGAGGGACTTATCTTTATCAATTTGATATGCTTTCGGAGGATGTTTTTGGGAGCCAACAATTAGTAGGTATTTGGGACGGGTTTGACGATCCTCTGGCTACCAATTTCTTTCAAATGATGCTCGCCCCCGACGACAAGATATACATGACTCATGGCAACGGCTCCAAGTACCTCCACGTCATCCACGAGCCTCAAAAAGCGGGCGAGGCCTGTGAGTTCGAGCAGCGCGGGGTGGAGTTGTTCGGGTATCACGCTTTCTCACCGCCCAACTTCCCCTACTTCCGGCTCTTCGATGCCCAAGACACGCCCTGCGATACGCTGGGCATCACCATAGCACCGCCCAAGGAAGACACTTTGGTGAAGCCGCTTCCCTGTGTGGCGGAGGCCCGGCTGTATCCAAATCCGGCCATAGCCAGCACTTGGCTGGAGTCGCCGGGGTGTCAGGCACTCGGCGTGAGTGTGTACGACATACTGGGCCGCCACATGCAAGACCTCGCGCTGCCCGCTGATGCGGTGCGGGTGCCGATAGACCTGTCGGGCTACGCGGCTGGGGTGTACATGCTGCGGGTGCAGGCTGAAGGCGGGGCGGGGAAGGTGCTGCCGCTGGTGGTGCTGAGGCGGTAGGGCTAGATCATCGGGCACAGCCTTTTCTCGTCCGGGCGAGAAAAGGCTGTGCCTGTTTTCTTTCACACAATCAAAGACAGACAGCATGAAACACATCAACAGCGTACTGCTGCTGCTGATACCGTTTTGGGTGTCGGGGCAGGTTAAATTTGACAACAACTGGATATTCGGAAATAATTTTCCCGCCGCGCTTGGTGTTTTCACCAAGCGCACTCC
>JAYSUY010000433.1:0-14264 GCA_043718855.1 Saprospiraceae bacterium
CAGCAGTGCCTTTTTCTTCCCGTAGGGCGTGGCGGCGAGCGGCGGTATCGGCAAGTCAATCGGCTGGATGTACGGCACCTTGTTGCGCAGGGCGAAATCGGCCAGTTCCAAGTTTTTGAGGGCCTCGCCGTACATCAGGGCGTACATCCCTTTTTCGCGGCCCATGCGTTCGGTGGGCAGTTGGTCGGTGGGGCGCAGCAGCAAGTTATTTTGTTCGCGGAACTGGGCGGCGCGGTACTCCGTGCCAGTGAGCAGTCGGCGTATCGAGTCGGACTTTGCTTGGATGATGTCGAAGGTCGCCTGTTGTTTTTCGGTAGAAGAAATGACGTAAAACGCGCTCAACTGGTCAAAAATGGACCGCAGCAGCGCGATGGTCAACTCCTCCGAGCGCGTGGAGAGCGCCAGCGACATGATGCCAGAGTCTTGGTTGTTGCGCGTGCTGAACAGCGGCACATGCTTCTCGTCGCCCAGCAAAATGCCGTAGATCGACTTGAACGCCGCATACTCCAATCGGCTGAACTGCTCAAAACTGTCGCGGGAAAAAAGGAAACCGTTCAGGCTGGGCTGCCCAGGGCTTTTCGGCTTTTTGTACCACTCCTCCTTGTGCAGTTGCTGAATGCGGATGAAGTGGTTGGCCAAAAAATCCGTCTGCCCGTCGACGCTCACTTTTTGAAACAAGGCTTGGCGCACGATGCGCATGGACTTCGCCAGTTCGATGATTTTATCGTTGTTGTTCTGCTCCGCGCCCAGGCCGATGTCGCCCAGCAGGCTGTTGATCAAACCAGCCCCGCCGCCCGTGTCGTCGTCCACCATAAAAGTCAGCCCGGTGGAATATTTCACCGGAGTGGTGAAAGCCAGATAGCCCTGCCAGATCAGGAACGGCAGACAAATCAGTGCGACCGTCAGCCAGCAGCGGCGGATTTCGGCGGCGTATTCGCGTACACGACCAACCAAGTCGCGGAGCGTCAGTTCCTCGTCTTGTTGAGCGGGCAGTTCGGGCAAATGCTGGTTCATCACAAATGTTGGTTTTTACTCCTCGAAAATCGTCCCCACTTCCATCCCGAACCCCGGCAGGAACGTGAGGCCCACCACATCGTCCTCCACGTTGGGCAGTTGGGCCTGATAGATGCCCTGCTCGTTGAGGATGTAGCGCTGCAGCACCTGCTCGGAGGGGAACACCACCCAGTATTCCGTGACACCGCTCTCCTGGTAAAGTTCGTATTTGTCGCGCATCTCTTTGCGGGAGTTGCCGGGCGAAAGGATTTCCACAATCAGGTCGGGCGCGCCGACGCAGCCCTGTTCGTCCAATTTGGAGCGGTCGCAGATGATGCAGATGTCGGGCTGCACCACCGTATCAATCTTGTCGCCCTTGCGACGGTGCAGCGGCAGGGGCAGCCGCACGTCGAAGGGCGCGGAGAAAACATCGCATGGTCTGCCACTGAGAAACCCCCATAGCGGCCCATAAATTTTCCCTGAAATTCGCTGGTGGCGCATACTGGGCGCGGCCATCTGGCGGATGCGGCCTTTGATGAGTTCCACCCGCTCCTGAAACTGCCACAGGATATAGTCAGCATAAGTGTACTCCGCGTTGAGATCTAACTGGTCGAGGCTGGTGATCATAACTTGCTTGTTTGGTGAGCGTTATTTGTCCATTCCTTCATGCAAAAATAAGGGACATATCAAAAATAAACGAGGCAAAATATTGATTCAACTTTTTGGTTTTCAATGTATTGAATCGTTCATAGTTCATCGCTCATACTTCATACTTCCCTAAACTACTTGCTCAATGCCGCCGCCGCCAGCGCCACCGTCGCCAGCGTCCCCAGCGTAGCCAGCACCTGCGGCAGCGCCTTGTCCCAATCCACGCCTTTTTTCTCTCCGGCGGGCCGCTGCTTTTTCTCCTTCACCGGCTTGCTGCCTACCGAAATCACGGAGCCTTTCGTCACGCGGGGGTACACCCGGAACAAGCCCCAGTTTACTGTCCGGCTGATTTTGCCGCTGGGCTTTTCCACCGTGACGCGGCTGCGTTTGGCTTTTTTATCAAAACCTGCGGCGTACTCCCGCACATACCAACCAGCCTTTTTACCGGGCGAATGGGCCACATTGATCAGCCCACCTGCCAACAGATTGGTTTTGATCACATTGGCTGCATGGGTGTTGGTTGTGCGGATGCTCACCAAATCCTCCCGCTTGGGCACCGCAATGCGGTCGCTTTCTTTCAAAATATGGTTGTGCGGCGAGTTGCGGCTGCGCAGGGCTTCGCCCAAATTCGTGACGACGTAGCCCTTCGCGCCCTCCGTGCGGTACAGCGTAGCGCCTTCGGCAAACGCCTCCCCGCTCAGTCCGCCCGCCCGCTCGATGAGGTCGGCCAGCGTCTCGTTGTCTCCCAGTAGCGCGTAGCGGCCAGGATAGCGCAGCTCGCCTGCCAACTCCACATAGCGCTGCAACTCGAACTCAGGCACCATGCGCACCGTGATTTCATCAAAAGGTAAAATGGTATAACTACTTGGCAATGTGCCGGTTACCGTAAATGAACTATCCACCGTCAGCGTCGCCACGATGGTACGGGTTGGTT
Organism: Saprospiraceae bacterium; assembly: GCA_043718855.1. Classification (GTDB taxonomy): domain Bacteria; phylum Bacteroidota; class Bacteroidia; order Chitinophagales; family Saprospiraceae; genus M3007. The sequence continues at coordinate 2,576 of JAYSUY010000433.1, forward strand.
CGTTTTCTCGAATCTGGATGCGCGAGATGTCCACCCGGTTGCGGGCCGCTTCCAATTTCAGGCCGCCCGCCAGCAGCAGCGCGTCGCGCAGGCTCATGTTGCGCCCGTAGGCAAACTCGCCGGGCTTGCGCACCGCGCCGCCCACTTGTATGGTCGTTGCGTCAGCAAATGCAGGGCGCGACAGCGCCTCCAACTGGTCGAAGGGTTGCAGCACCGCGTTGGCCGCCGAGTTGGGCGTGTCGAAGGCTGCCGCCAAATCCACCTCCACGTATGTTTTCTCCTTCGGGTTCGCGGGGTTAGTCCTCAAAATCAGACCCCGTCCGCTCGCGTCGGGGCGCAGCCCGCCAGCCAGCAGCACGGCGCGGCGCAAGGTCAGCGAAGAGTCGGCAGGGTAGGGGTAGTTGAGCATCGAATCGCGCACCGCGCCCCGCACACTCACCGTGCTGCGGTCGGTGTATCGGGCCGAGGCGTATACCGTCAGGCGGTCTTTGGGCTGCAGCGCAAGGTCGGCAGCCGAGCCGGGCGCAGCCAGTATGTCGTTGAGGTTCAATTGGATGAGCCGCGCCGTGTTATCTCCGTTGGTACGCAGCAGGAAAGCCACGTCGGTGCGGGCTTCGGGGCGGATACCGCCTTTTTTCAGCAAATTGCTGACGCGGCGGGTGTCCGTGAGCGAGTATGCGCCGGGCAGTTCCACCGCACCCTCCACGCTGGCTGTGTTTTCTATGGGCGAAGGGATGCTGCGCACCACCACCTCGTCGCCGTTGAGCAGCACGAAGTCCTGTTTTTGCGCCAGCAAATCCTTCCAATTCACATCCAGCAGCACCTGCTTGTCGTTTTCAAAACGCTGCACCTGCACCACCTCGCGGTAGGCGCTGGCGGTCATGCCTCCGGCAAAATCGAGGAGTTGCAGGAGGTTTTCGCCGCCCACTAATTCGTAACGGAAAGGCCGCCGCACCGCACCGCGCACCCCCACCACGCGCTCCGCCACAGGGACGTGCAGGATGTCGTTGTCTTCCAAAAAGAAGTCATACTGCACGGCGGGGTTGTTCATAAAAGCGTACACGTCGAGTCGTTTCGTGTCGCGTCCCCTGATGACTTTGATGTTGCGCACCGAGCCGATGTCGGTGGGGCCGCCCGCCGCCGCCAGCGCGTTGAATGCCGTGTTGATCGCTGACAAGGAGAAACTTCCGTAGGTCTGGGTTTCCCCAAAAATGTTGACCGTGATGCTGCGGGCAGTGCTGAGGCTGACGGCAAATTGCTCCGGCGCGAAGCGATAAAACTGCGCAAAGCGGCTGCGCAGCAACTCCCGCGCTTGCCCCAGCCGCAGCCCTTTCAGGAAAATTTTGGGCAGATTGCTGGGCTTGATGTAGCCGTCTTTCCCGACCTCAAACTGGCTGTCGAACTGCGATGCACCGAACACGCTGATGGTCAGCACGTCGCCCGTGCTGAGCACGTAGGTGTCGGGCGGCTTCACCTCGTTGGTGGTGCGGAACACGGCGAGCGACTTGCCCCGGAACAGGTGCTGACCCCAAATCTGGGCGGGCGGCAGTTTCGAGGTCGCCGTGTCGGCCAGTTCCGAAATGGCTTCTTCCACGCTGGCTCCTTGCTTCACTTTCTGCTGGATCTCTTCGGTTTGAGGGCGGCTGAGGGCCGTTGGCTGTTGGCTGTTGGCCGTTGGCGGCTGTTGGCCGTTGGCTGGTTTACCCGCCGAAGACTTGTCGTAGGAGGGTGGCTGTTGGCTGCTGGCTTTTTCTGCTTCTAACTCACTAATAATCTGTTCGATAGTCGGCTGGAGTATCGCCAACTGCTCTGGCTGTACGTTGTCGATGTCAATGCCGCGCAGTTGGAGACGAGCGCGGACTTCGGCTTCGTCAAGGCCTCGGCGCTGGATTTCGGCACGGGCTTGGGTCTGGACGGCAGTGGCGGGCGTTTGTGAAAATGCAAGCCCAGTAGCCAGCAGTAAGCAGAGCGTGGCGAGCAGAGATTTGATCCCGACTCTTGTCGGGAAAAAGTTGTCAAATCTGGCAGCGGGCGTGTTTTTGGAAAAAAAAAGGTTTCTCATAAAGTGGTTGACGAAGCGGCTGAAACAACCTGTGCTAATCGGAAAAGGAACATTTGGGCTGGTCATGGTTTATAGTTCATCGTTCATCGTTGGCTTGGCTTACAGTTCCAAAGTCACGATAAACTCCTCTCCGGACTCTTCCAGCAGCAGTTGCTTGTGGTTTTGGTCAGCGATTTGGTTTACCATCGGGATCCCTCGCCCCAATTTGTCGATGTAGCGCAGGTTTTCCATGAATTTGAGCAGCACAGGGTTGACGGAGTAGGATACGCCAGCCCGCATTTTCTCGGCTGTCACTGTGTTGGGCAAGCGGCCTGGGCTGTGTACTTCGAGGCGGTCATCGAAAAGAAACACCCGAATTCGGCTGCCTGAGATGGCGTAGTTGCGATGAAGGCAGGCATTCACAATGAGTTCGCGGAACACCTTTTCTGGATACTCGAACTGGGTGCTTTCGGTACGGGTGCCGTTGATGATGGAGGGGTGGCGAAGGTTGTCGCGGATAGCGGCCACACAGGTATCAATTTGGTAGTCCAGTGTGCCTTCAATCACCTTTTTGTCCAGCAAATTTTCCCCGATGGCAGTGCCTGCGAAGTGGGCAAAACTGATGGAAGCATCGCGCAGGTGGCGCTGCGGGTTGGTGCCGAACACGAGTAGCCCCGCTACAGTGGCTTGCCCGTTGGCACCGAGTATGTCCGTGTTGGTCAGGAGTTGCTCTTTTTGAGTATCGTCTGAAAAATTGAGGCCGTATTGGGAAAAATAAAGGTCCAGTTTGGGCCAGTTGAGCGAACCGGCAGAAGTGTTTTCAATCGTTGTGCTGTCGAAGTGGAACATCCCGGACTCTTGGAAAAGTCTCATCAACTCCTGTACCGAAGCGACCCGGTTGGTCGTGCCTACCCGCACTAAGTATTGAAATTTGCTGGTTTGGTAGGGCTTATCCTTTCCCTTTGGCACTTGTACCACTACGACAGGTTTCTCATCAGAAATGACGTGCATCACCTTTGCTTGTATCGGTGGGATGACGTGTACTCTGGTGATTTGAGCCACCCACTCTTCGGTTTTTTGCGCATCAGGCACTCCGCTGATTTGCCCATCGTCGTCCACACCCAGCAGGATACTGCCACCCAGCGAGTTAGCGAATGCGACCATTTCTTTCGCCAAACTTTCCGGGTGGACCTCGGCGCGTTTGAACTCTACTGAGCCATTTTCACCCTGAGCGATCAATGATTTTAATTTTTCTTCTGTCATGCTGAGCAGGTCAATGGCTGGTGTTTTTTGATACTGGCGTAAAAACAATCCGCTCTTCGGACTGCCGAAACTCGATGTTAAAGTAGTCAAAAATGATTTCCCGGCCCACTATTTTGTCGCTCGAATCGGCATCCTGCACCCATGCGACGGGGGTTTTGATGGTGTGGCAGTCAATCGTCAGGTCAATGTCGCGCACCAAGTACTCGACCGTGCCGCCGCCAATCCCAATCGCCTCGAATGTGTGCTCGTGGTCAGATTTTGTCAGCCCCAAGTTCAGGCCAGTCTGGTAAGAAATCAGGCTGACATCCGCCCCAGAATCAATCAACATTGGTATTTCGAGGCTTTTGTCATCCACCGAAAGGGCAACGCTGTACGTCGGCTTCCAATCGTGCGTAATGACCGTGCGGAAATAAATGGGCAGAATGCGCACCCGAAAAAGGGCTGGGTTCACAAAAAAAACATGGTAGGCCGCGCTTTTCTGGCTGGCTATCGTCCGCACGTTAAGCAGGCTGTCGGCCACCCCGATCAAGTTGTCTTCCAGCGTGTACGCCACCCATTTCCCCTTGTGCTGGCTCAGCATTTCGAGGTGGTTGTTCACCCAGTTGTGGATGGAGTTGTTGACGATTTTTTTCATGGCGAGATGATTTTGAGACAAAAATACGCCGCGGCCGCGGGAAGCAGGCACTTCATTCGCCACTCCCGAAAGGGTGGGGGAGCGGTGCCAAACTTGCCAATGAATGCGCGGTCTCTGGGTTCAGAGTCGGCTCTGCGTGCCGCAGCCGGTGGGTGAGATCAATGCCGGGCGCAGCATCCGCGATGCTCCAACCTTGCCCGGCGATGATGTGGCGATAACTTTCGGTGTGCAGGTCGGTGAAGCCTTCGGAAAAATCCCAAGCCGCGCCGTCGAGCGTAAGCGAGCGAAATGGTTGGTGATTGGTGATTGATGATTGGTGATTGGGCAAAGTTTCGGCTTCGATGGAAAGAAACCAGCGCACACGCGCCCGCTCCAACTGCAAGAAGCCCGCCGCCCGCCCGTGCGTATACACATGAACCTCTGCGTGTTGCACTTTTCCGAACACCCAGAGCAGCATATCAAACAGGTGAATGCCGATGTTGGTGACGATACCGCCGGACTTGGCCGCATCGCCTTTCCAACTGGCGTGGTACCAGGGGCCGCGCGGGGTGATGTAGGTCAGTTCCACATCAAAAAATTTGTTATCGGGCTGTTTTTTTACTAAATCTTTCAACGTTGTGATGCGCGGGTGGTGGCGCAGTTGCAGGAGGTTCCACACTTTCCGGCCCGTCTCGACTTCCAATTCTTGCAGTGCATCAAGGTTGCGGGGGTGGAGTACGAGCGGTTTTTCGCAGATAATGTCGGCACCGTAGCGGAGGCCGTAGCGGGCGTGTGCGTCGTGGAGGTAGTTGGGCGAGCACACTGAGAGGAAGTCCATGCGGTGGCCGTTGCGCTTCAGTTTTTCCAAGTGCCGGTCGAAGCGCTCGAACTCGGTGAAAAAGGCCGTTTTGGGGAAGTAAGCATCCAGCACACCTGCTGCATCGTGCGGATCGAGCGCGGCCAGCAACTGCCCGCCAATGGCTTTGATCGCCTTCAAATGTCGAGGCGCGACGTAGCCGGAGGAGCCGATGAGCGCGAAGTTGGGATTCATCACCATGTGCTCAGATCAAATTCTTTCAGTGTGCGCCATTTCTTTCCCAATTCTTGCTCAATGAGCGTTATCTTCCTGAATGTTATTTGCTTAGGAAAAATATTTTTGACAATCTGTGTAAATATCTCGTCCGTGCAAGTGGAGTTTCTGGGGTGCATTAATGTGATGTGCGGCTCCTGTTTTCTTGGGTGGGCTATCAGCCCTTTCAAGATGGATGCTCTGAGGCACTGGAAATGTTGGTCGTCACCCATCGCTGGGAGCAACACTCCATCCCCCGCCGAAAATCGGATCGGATGCCCAAATTCAAGGATGATGCTGCCTTGATCCAAGTCTTCGAGGTTGTGTAGCACTTTTTCCATCTGTTCCAGTTCGTCTTCGCGGCACAGCGTCACGTGGCAGCCGATCAGCGCGTGCTGTTCGGGGTTGAATTGCTGGCGCACCAGTTCGATGGTCGATGCTGCATGCTCATCCACGAAAAGTGTCAATTGAGTTCGTGTTGGGTTCACCCGTTCCTTAAGCAAAAAACGCTCGCACCCCACCCACGATTCGTTCCAGCACCTCCTCCGTCAGTTCCGAGTGCATCGGCAGCGAAATCACTGAGGCACAGAGGCTTTCGGTAGCGGGGAACAGCCGTTCGTCCACCGAAACTTGGAACGCGCCCTGCTTGTACAGCGGCACGGGGTAGTAAATCATGGCCGGGATACCCTGCTCTGCGAGGTAAGTTTTCAACGCATCTCGCAACGCAGCCCCCCCCTGCCCCCCCGGTAGGGGGGAGATGCGGAGGGTGTACTGGTGAAAAACGTGGGTCGAGTTGCGCTCCCGTCCGGGTATTTGGAGTTGTGGGATTTCCGAAAAAGCCGCGTCGTAGTAAGCCGCTGCGCGTTGGCGGGCGGTGTTGTAGGTGTCCAAGTACGGCAGTTTTACGTTCAGCACGGCGGCCTGCATCGCATCCAAGCGCGAGTTCACGCCGATCTTGTCGTGGTAGTAGAGGCGGCTCTGGCCGTGATTGGCGATCATGCGGGCTGTGGCCGCGAGGTCGTCGTCGTTGGTCATCAGCGCGCCGCCGTCGCCGTAGCAGCCCAAGTTTTTGGAGGGGAAAAACGAGGTGCAGCCGAAGTGGCCGATGGCACCAGTTTTTTGAGTGAGGGGGTGACTCAAAGTCACCCCCTCACTACCATCCGGGCTGTAATCCGCCCCAATGGCCTGCGCGTTGTCCTCGATCACAAACAGCCCATACTTTTCAGCCAGTGCCATGATCGGGGCCATGTCGCAACTCTGCCCGAACAGGTGTACTGGCACGATGGCGCGTGTGCGGGGCGTGATGGCCGCTTCGATGTGGGCTGCGGTGATGTTCATCGTGTCGGGGTCCACATCGGTCATTACGGGCGTAAGTCCCAGTAAACCAATGACTTCAGCGGTAGCCACATAAGTGAAAGCAGGCACGATCACTTCGTCGCCGGGCTTCAGGCCGAGGGCCATCATGGCGATTTGCAGCGCGTCGGTGCCGTTGGCGCAGGGGATGACGTGCTTCACGCCGAGGTATTTTTCGAGGCTTTCGCGGAAGACATTCACCTTCGGGCCGCCGATGAACATACAGGAGTTGAGCACCTCTGCCACCTCGCGGTCAATGTCCGCCTTGATGTGCTGGTACTGGGTTTTGAGGTCAACCATTTGAAGCGTCATACTGCGCTGAGTTATGAGTTATGAGTTATGAGTTTTGCGGGGCGAAATGATAAGGCTTCGCCCTTCATAAGTTGCGGAGACTTATGCGCAGGGGAAATGTAAATTTTTGAAAAACAGCACATTGTAATTCTGAACTATGAACTATGAATTGCGGGACGGCCGGTTGTTCATAGTTTGTCGTTCATAGTTCATCGTTCACTAAAGTCGCCAGTATTGGATGTCGGGGTCAATATCTTTCGGCTCGTACATGGCTTTCAAGTCCATCAGCACAGGCCGCTCGCGGGTTGTTTTTTTGAAAAATGCGCTGTCGTAGGTGCGGTACTGGTCGTGGGCGACGGCCACCACCACTGCGTCGTAATCGTCTGAAATGGTGGGCGTTAGTTCGATGCAGTACTCGTGACGCACCTCGTCGGGCGAGGCGTAAGGGTCAGCCACATCTACCGTCACGGAGAATTCTTTGAGTTCAGTCACCAGAGCCGCGACCTTGGAATTTCGGATGTCGGCCACGTTTTCCTTGAACGTGATGCCCAGTACCAGCACCCGCGCTTCGCCGGGGTTTTTGTCGCGCTGGATGAGCAGTTGCACTAATTTTTTGGCCACCCAAGCGGGCATCCCATCGTTGACGCGCCGACCGCTGAGGATGACCTGCGGCTCGTAGCCGAGTTCGACGGATTTGTGGAGCAGGTAGTAGGGGTCCACCCCGATGCAGTGGCCGCCGACAAGGCCGGGATAGAATTTTAGAAAATTCCACTTGGTACCAGCGGCGCGGATAACTTCTTGGGTGTCAATACCCATACGGTCGAAGATCATCGCCAGTTCGTTCATCAGCGAGATGTTCAGGTCGCGCTGGGTGTTTTCGATCACCTTGGCGGCTTCGGCCACTTTGATGCTGGGTGCGGGGTAAATACCGGCTTGGATGATCTGGCGATAGACGCTGCTTATTTCCTGCAAAGCCTCTGCGTCGCTGCCCGACACGATTTTCAGGATGTGGGTCAGGGGGCGGGTTTTGTCGCCCGGTACGATGCGCTCTGGGGAGTAGCCGAGTTTGAAGTCTGTTCCGAATTTCAGGCCGCTTTCGCGCTCCAAGATGGGCAAGCAATCCTCCTCCGTGCAGCCGGGATAAACGGTGGATTCGTACACCACATAGTCGCCGGGCTTTAGGCACTTGCCCACGCTGGCGGAGGCTTTTTTGAGCGGCGTGAGGTCGGGCGTTTTGTGTTCATCAATATCGGTCGGCACGGCGACGATGAAAAAATGGGCCTTGCGGAGTTCGGCCAAGTCATCGGTGAACAGGATGTCAGTGCCAGAAAACACTTGGCTGTCCAATTCTTTGGAAGGGTCGATACCCTGCTGCATGAGTCCGATCCGATGGCGGTTGATGTCGAAACCGATGACGCGGAAGTGGCGGGCAAATTCGAGGGCGAGCGGCAGGCCAACGTAGCCGAGGCCGATGACGGCCAATGTTTTTTCTTTGCGGAGCAGTTCTTGGTACACCCTGTAACAGTTTGATTTTCAACAAAAAAGTGGCACATGAAGCCGCTTTTTGCCCAACTAAGGCAAGGCAAAGGTATTCAATTCTGCTGGTCGGTTCCTCTCCTCTATCACCCCCAACTTGTTCTGCGGCACTTTATCCGTCCCCCTGCCATTTGCTCGAATCTTATACTTTTGTGCGTCCAACCAAGCAAAATTCACCACCTGTTCCAACGGGTTTTCCCGGTCAAAAAAATGTTCAAAAGCAAAATCGCCGGTATCGGCCACTACCTCCCCGAACGTGTCGTCACCAATAATGAACTGGCTCAATTCATGGATACTTCCGACGAGTGGATCCAAGAACGCACGGGCATCCGTGAACGCCGCTACGGGCGCAAACACGAAGAAACCACTACCAGCATGGGGGCGGCCGCCGCCCGAATTGCTTGCGAGCGAGCGGGCATCACACCTGATGAGGTGGATTTCATCGTTTTCGCTACGCTCAGCCCCGACTACTACTTCCCCGGCTGCGGTGTGCTGATGCAGCGCGAACTGGGCATCACTGGGCGCGAGGCCCCTGCGCTCGACATCCGCAACCAGTGCAGCGGTTTCCTGTACGGCCTCAGCGTAGCCGACCAATTTGTAAAAACCGGGATGTACCGCAACGTCCTGGTGGTGGGTGCCGAAATGCACTCAATGGGGCTGGATTTTAGTTCACGAGGACGCAACGTGACGGTCATTTTTGGCGATGGCGCAGGCGCTGTGGTGCTGCAACCCACTGAGGATCAGGGCCGAGGCATCCTCACCACCAAACTCCACTCCGACGGTACTTACGCCGAAAAACTCGCCTTCATCAACCCCGGTGCGCACGGCGGCTACCACGCGATCAAGGCTGGCGAGGACACCAGTGCGCTCGGCTACCCGTCGCCCGACACCTACGGCGAGATTTTTATCACCCCAAAAATGGTGGAAGACGGCCTCATTTTTCCCAACATGGAAGGGCAGTTTGTCTTCAAAATGGCCGTGCAGAAATTTCCCGAAGTCATACACGAAGCCCTCAACGAGGTGGGCCTCACGACCGCCGACATCTCCATGCTCATTCCGCACCAAGCCAACCTGCGCATCAGCCAGTTTGTGCAGCGCCAACTCGGCCTCCGCGACGACCAGGTGTGGAACAACATCCAGCATTACGGCAACACCACCGCCGCCTCGGTACCCATCGCGCTCTGCGAGGCTTGGGAAGCGGGCAAAATTAAGGAGGGCGACTTGGTGTGCCTCGCGGCGTTTGGCAGCGGTTTTACTTGGGGGAGCGCGTTGATTCGGTGGTAATACACACACGGCAACAATGGGACACGGATGGAACGGATCAAACGGATTAGGACGGATTTTTCTCTAAATCGGTTTTTTATCTGTCTAATCTGTCCTATCCGTGTCCCATTGTTGCCGTACTTCGCAATCGGCAAACCGTCCGCCATCCGCCATCCACCATCCACCGTCTACCATGATTACCAACCTGTTATCTGATACCGTCACCAAGCCCACGCCGGGCATGCTCCGCGCCATGTGGGCCGCCGAAGTGGGCGACGACGTGTTCCGCGAAGACCCTACGGTGAATGCGCTGGAGCAAAAATGCGCCGAGATGTTTGGCCACGAAGCCGCGCTGTTTTGCCCCTCCGGCACCATGACCAACCAGATCGCCCTCAAGGTCCACACGCGCCCGCTGGATGAGGTGATCTGCGACGAGATGAGCCACATTTTCCAGTACGAGGTGGGCGGCTACGCCTTCCATTCGGGCATCGGGGTAAATCTGCTGCACGGCGAAAACGGCATCCTGACCGCCGATTTAGTGGACAAAGCGGTGAAGCCGCGCCAAGATTGGCTGCCCCGCAGCACCCTCACGGTCATCGAAAATACCTGCAACAAAGGCGGGGGCAGTATCTATCCAATTCAGAACATCCAGGACATCCGGGCGGTATGCCGCGAGCGGGGCATGGCGCTGCACATGGACGGCGCACGGATTTTCAACGCTCTGGTGGAAACGGGCGACAAACCCGCCGATATTGGCCGCGAGGTGGACAGTATTTCCATCTGCTTGAGCAAGGGACTGGGCGCGCCGGTGGGGTCGGTATTGGTTGGCAATCAGGCGTTTATCGGCGAAGCGCGGCGCGTACGCAAGGTCATGGGCGGCGGGATGCGGCAAGCGGGCTACCTCGCAGCGGCGGGCATCTACGCGCTCGATCATCAGGTGGAGCGGCTGCGCGACGACCATGCCCGCGCTCGCCAACTGGCCGCTGTGTTGGCCGAACTTCCCTGGGTCGCAGCCATCCGCCCGGTGCAGACGAACATCGTTATTTTTGACCTCGTGCCGCCCCTAACACCTTCTGTGCTGCTGGATTTTTTGAAAAAAAATGGCGTGGTGGCTTCGGCTTTTAGCCCCCAAACCATCCGCTTCGTGCTGCATTTGGATGTGACGCAGGAGATGGTGGAGAATGTGGCCAATGTGTTGAGAATGTGGGCAATGTGATCAATATGCGAAACGTGCGGAGGGTGAAAACAGTAGGTCAGCCAAGCATTCCGATCGGTTCCAAGCAATACTCTACCTTTGCAACTCAATCTGAATGCTATGGCTACAATCACAAGTCTCTCGCAACTCGATCCGAAAGGGTTGTACACCTACGCCGACTACCTCACCTGGAAGTTTGAACAGGCATTGGAAGTCATCAAAGGAAAAATACTCCCGATGGCGGCCCCAAGCCGCACCCATCAAAAACTGTCGTGGAAACTGACGATGGCTTTTGGCACCCACTTCAAAAACCACCGCTGCGAAGCCTACGCTGCGCCCTTCGATGTTCGGTTATACGACCGAAAGAAGTCGTTGAAGGCCGACCGCGATATCTACACGGTCGTGCAGCCCGATCTTTGTGTAATCTGTGACTTGGAAAAATTGGACGAACGCGGCTGTCTCGGTGCCCCCGACCTGATCGTTGAGATACTCTCGCCCGGCAACTCCTCCCGTGAGATGAAGACTAAAAAAGACCTCTACGCGGAGGCGGGGGTGCGGGAATACTGGATTGCTGACCCTACCCATGAAACCTTGACCCGTTACAACCTCGAAGAGGATGGTGAAACTTACGGTCGCCCCCTAATTTTTGTCAGCGACGAGGCTATGCCGTCGGTCATTTTCCCCGATTTCACGCTGCCGCTGGGCGAGTTGTTCCCTGTGCCGCCCGAGGAGGAGGTTTAGCGTTCGGTAACCCGAAATCTTGCTGGCTCGCCACCGCAGTTCAAAACATTTTTGTTTGAAATTTATCAAAAACAAACAAAATGTAACGCCGCGTCCTACTTTTGTCGACACAAAAACGCGACAGCATGGACACTACGCTTTACCTCATCCTCGGCGGCATAGCCTTCGTCATCCTGATTTTTTTGGTGCTGCGCCAGCAGCAAGGCGGTGCGCAAACTGTTGATACAGAAAACTTTGTTGCCAAATCACTACACGCTCACGTTGTAGCAGAGAACGAAGCGTTGCGAGTAAGTTTGGTTGCCAAGGAGCAGGAACTGCGCGACA
>JAYSUY010000434.1:0-1772 GCA_043718855.1 Saprospiraceae bacterium
CCGTCGTGTACCATCACGACTTGCGTCCAGGTGCCGACCGTGAGCGGGGTGCCGGAGTCCAAATCGGCACAGCATGCGCCGCCGGAGTGGGTGGTGAAAACGGGCTTGCCGTGTGCGGGCAGGGAGATTTTGAAGCGCTCCTGATAGCCCCCGAAGGAGAGCAAGTAGGCTTCGCCTTGTGCGGGGAGCGCGTTGGGTTTTACCCAAAAACTGATGGTTGTGGAGGCCGAGTTGAGTTGAGCCCCGTTGGAGGCGGTGACTGCGGAGGAGGTGCCGTTGAGCAGCAGGGCACTGTTGCCGTAGCCGAAGCGGTCGGTGGTGAGAGTAGCGCTGGATACGTCGGCGGTGTTGGCGAAAGCCGTGTCGTCGGTGCCGTCGCCGTCGAAACCGTATTGGGCGACTTTGCCCACTGTTGCCACTGGCGGAGTGTTTTGGGCGGCGTAGAGCGAGGTGATTTGGGCGGGGGTCAAGGCCACGTCGAAGATTTGCACTTCGTCGAGCGAGCCGTTGAACCAGTTGTTCTTGTCAATTGGGTCCCAGCCGATGCCGAGGGGCTTGGTGGTCGGGTCGAGCGCACCTGGGGCGTTTCTCTCGTTCACTTTCACGCCGTTGAAGTAGATGAAGTCCTTCGCGCCGTCGTGTACCATGACGACATGCGTCCATGCGCCCAGTGTGAGCGGGGTGCCAGAATCCAAATCAGCACAGCACGCGCCGCCGCTGTGGGTGGTGAAAACGGGTTTGCCGTGCGCAGGCAGCGAGATTTTGAATCGCTCCTGATAACCACCGAAGGAAAGCAGGTAGGATTCGCCTTGAGCGGAAAATGCTTTGGGGTTCACCCAAAAACTGATGGTCGTGGAGGCCGAGTTGAGATGGGCGGCATTGCCCGCGCTGATGGCACCTTGTGCGCCGTCGAAGGCGAAGGCGCTGTTCGGCCAGCCGAAGCGGTCTTGGGTGAGGGTGGCACCGTTGACCGAAGCGTGGTTTTTAAAGGATGACTGATCTTTCGCGCTTCCCGAAAAGTCATACGACGCAACAGGTGTTTGGGCGTTCAAACCTGCGGCTGTCAGTAGACAACAGGTCAGTAATAAAAGTGGGTATAAATACTGTTTCATAATTTTGATTGATTTAAATTGTGTCAAAAACCTTGTTTTCAGAATTTTAGTAACGTCTGCAAAATTAGGGGGGTGTGCAGGGTCGCAGTGGTGCAATCGGGTGAATAGGTGGTGGTTTGGTGAAAAGCAACACCGCCAGCGGGAAACGTCCTGCTGGCGGTGTTGCTTTTGAAATGAGGTGAGCAGGCTGCTCACCAATTGGGGTGGCAGATGGGGATGTGGCGGCAACTTTAGAAAAGTTCTGATTCCGAATCTGTCAGACGCTGTCTGACAAATCTTACCTACCCATTGAAGAGGAGTTGAGGCGGCACTGAGGAAATGACTTCAACGCTGTACGCTAAACAGCCGCCGCCCAGCTGACCGAAAAACAACGATGGGCCAACGAGGGAGGGTCTTCCGATTTTCGCCTTGGGGGCTTTGTTGCAACGGGTCGATATTTTTTATGCTTGCCGTAAGACGGCTCAGATCATTCATGCCATCTTGTATGCTTGAGGCATACCTGTTTGCCTGAAGCGGTTGAGGATATTACATTTCAAAATAATTTCGGTTGACTGATTTGCTTCTTTGCGGGCTTCCAACTTTCCGCTGAAAGTTGTTTAGGAACGTGTAAAAAATAAGTTGTGAAGTTGAGGGAGTTTGTTGGCGAGGACGCCAACAAAG
>JAYSUY010000435.1:0-4783 GCA_043718855.1 Saprospiraceae bacterium
TCACTGCCCTACACCGTTACGGGCAGTGAGCCGAATTGGTTGTTGAGGGTCAGGGTTTTACCCACAGGGGATTCGTCGCCGAAGTATTTTTTGGCATAAGTGGCCGAGAGCACCACTTGCTGCGAGCCATCGAGTCCCGGGGTGCCATCTACTCCCGCATGGGTGAACATGCTAAACAGACTACCATCGGCGTAGGCCATCATCTCTTCCCGAAACACCCGTCGCTCGCCTGCTCCTGCGTAGGTGACGGAGCCTTCTCCGTTGTTGTTGGTGCGGGTAAATGCCACGACTTCGGGGAATTGGTTTTTGAGCCAGGGTGCAAGTGCAGGCGGTGTGTAGTCGGTTGTTGTACCGTCTCGATCAAGCACTAATACCCGGTACAGATTGGGCAGATTGCGGTGGAATCGGTTGAACCGCCATTCCGAGGCCACGTACGTCCACAACAACAGCGATGCTGTGATGCCCAGTGCCAGACCGCCAATATGGAGCAGAGAAAAAGTCCGGTTTTTGCGCAGGTTGCGCCAAGCAAGGGAAAGGTGGTTAGCAAGCATAATGTTTTGTTTTGTAGGTCGAAACGCAGTTTCAGTAAGCAGAGATGATGGCCAGAACAGTGCGCCAGCGTACAAGTTTACTCGCTGCGCAAACTCTGCACGGGATTGGCTAGTGCCGCCCGCACACTCTGGAAACTCACCGTCAGCAGGGCAATGGCGAAAGCGATTAGCCCGGCAGCGGCGAACATCCACCAACTGAGTTCGATGCGATATTCCAGCGTAGCCAGCAGTTTAGACATCGCAAAACCGGCCAGTGGCGCAGCCAGCAAGAAGCCCCAAAATACCGGACGCAGGAATTCGCCAGACATGTTCATCCAAACATTGGCCACAGTGGCCCCCAACACTTTGCGCACTCCGATCTCTTTTTTCCTCCGCTCCGCTACGAATGCAGAGAGACCAAACAGACCCAGGCAAGAGATGAAAATCGCCATTCCGCCAAAAATATAACCCATCTGACTGGTGGAACGAACTCCTTGAAAACCTTTTTGGTACTCGTCTTTCGTGAAGCGAAACTCGAAGGGATAGGCTGGGTTGACCCGCTTGGTGGCTTGTTCAACTTGAGCCAGCGTCTCTCGCCAGTGGTCATCATTTTGGAAGCGAACAAAAAAGTAGTTCATCCAAGTGGGTCGACCCAAGTACACTATCATCGGTTCTGGTTTGCTGAATGGATCATTGAACACAAAATCTTGCACAACACCAATGACCGTAATCGTAGTGTCGTCGCGCAATACAGTGCCAATTGCCTTATCGCCTAGCCCCATACGGCGTACAGCCGTTTCATTGAGTAAGCAGCACAGGGTATCGCTGGGTGAAGCGGGGCTAAAGTCGCGCCCTTCCACGAGTTTTAGTCCGGCCGTTTGGGTCCAACTGTGTTGTACCGAGGTCACCGAAACCAGAAAATCCTGATCGGCGGTCTTGCCCGGCCATTCAATATCCGAGGTGTTGCTGCCAAACTGTACTAAATCATCCGATCCGGCAGACACACTTTTTACTCCCGAAATCTGGGACAGTTCATTTTTTAAGGCCTCATACTTACCACTCATGTCGCCCCTGGCAGGTATATCAATCAGGTGCTCTTGCTCATAGCCAATGGGGCGATTTTGAGCGTAATCCAACTGCCTCGTTACCACAATCGTGCTGATAATCAGCATGATGGAAATGAAAAATTGAAACGTTACCAATCCTTTTCTAAACCAGCCGCCTCCGGCACTGCCGATGGGAGCGCTACCTCGCAGCACTTGAATCGGTTGAAATTTGCTCAGGTACAATGCAGGATAACTACCCGCCACCAGTCCGGTGAACAAGCCCAGCACCAGTATGCTGCCCCAGATAGGCCAGTTGTCTACCCCCAGGCTCAGTTCTTTTTCTGAAATTCGGTTGAAGGCGGGCAAAGCCGCTATCGCCAGCAGCACACTGAGTGCTAGCCCTATAAAAGTCATCACCAATGCTTCACTCAAAAACTGTCCAATGATGATGCCGCGCTGCGCTCCAGCCACTTTTCGTACCCCCACCTCACGCGCTCGTCGTTCGCTGCGGGCGGTGGCAAGATTCATAAAATTGGCACAAGCGATGAGCAGCACAAACACTCCGATGATGCCCATCAGCCACACCATCGTGATGCGCCCGCCGTCTTGTTTGCCTTCCTTGAATTTGCTGTGCAGGTGCCACTCGCTGAGCGGGTAGGCGAACACGTGCGCAGCCGCTTCAGGATTTTTGCTTTGGACGAAATTTTCCAGTTTTTGATTCAAAGCCGCAATGTTGGCACCCGGCTGAAGTTCTACCCAAGTGGGCATGGCATTGCTGCCCCAATTGGAGTTGACCCAATCCGCGTTCTCTTGCTCATAAATGTGAAATGGCAACACCACATCAAATTTCAAGGTGCTGTTGGTGGGTACATCGCGCACGACAGCCCCAATGATAAGATCGCGTACGTTGTTGTGTCTCAATGTTTTACCCAAAGCAGCATCTGCGCTTCCAAAAAATTTGAGTGCAGTACGTTCCGTGATAACCACTGAACCTGCATCCTGTAATGCCAAAGCCGGCTGCCCTGCCAAGGCTTCAAAACTTGTGGTGGCGAAGAAATCTGGCTCAGCGTAGTAGCCCTGCTCGAAGGTGCTTTTTTCACCCTGCGTCAGCAAGTGTTGCCCACGCCAACTGTATCGAAAAACCCGCTTCACCTCAGGCATTTCGGCCCGTAGCGCAGCGGCCAGCGGGCCAGGCATGCTCTCGAAAGTATACGTGACACCGCCCTGTGTCTGGTTTTGCAACAGGAGGTGCAGGTTGGGCAAATTCGTATGGAACTTGTCGAAACCTAGTTCATCGTTGATCAGCAGCACCACCAAAATGGCAGAAGATAGCCCTACGGACAGGCCTGCAATATTGATGAACGAGTAAAGCCGGTTGTTAAACAGGCTGCGGAAGGCGAGTTTGAGATAGTTGCCGAGCATAGCGGTTGATTTTTATCCTTGTGAAATCTCAAGTGAGGCGGTGACTCCAAGTCATCGCCTCACTTATCTGACGTTGGCCTATTCTCCCCGCAGCACATCTGCTGGATTTACCCGCAGGGTCTGCCAGAGTTTTAGGCCGATGGTGGCTGCTGCCACTGCCAGCACCCCCAAGGTGCTCCAAGCCAGTGCAGCAGGCTGCACGCCGATGTTGATTTTGAAAATACTGTCCATCAGTTTCAACGCCAAAAATCGCCCGCCAATGCAGCCCAGCACAATGGCAAGGCCGAAAATCCAGATATAACTTTTGTTCAGTATCCAGCCCACCTGACTGGCCGATGCGCCCAAAACCCGGCGCACCGCTACCTCCCGCATGCGCCGCAGCACGTTGAGCGACACAAGCGAAAACAGTCCTGTGATGCTGAGCAGGATGGCTACACCCGCAAACCCGACCATGCTGGTGGCGATGTTGTCGGAGGCTTCGACGGCATCGCGCAGCATCTCGTTTTGGTAGCCCACGTTGAAGGGCGTGTAGGGAAAAAATTGCTTCCACTTCGTCTCGATTGCCGCCATCACCTGTGGTTGCTGCTCCGTGCTGGCGGTTTTCAGCAGGCAGCGGCGCCAGTTGCGCATCGGCACGGGGTGCAGCACGGCGGGCCGTATGGGCTGAAACGGCGTGTTGGTCATAAAATCAGACACCACACCTGCGATGCGTACCGTGCGATTTTGGAAAGTAATTTCTTGCCCGATGACTGTACCGTTGCCGCCTATTTGTCGAGCAAACATCTGATTAACAACGATTTCGGTAGAAGCCGAGGTGTCGCCTGCCGGAGCGGCCCAGGTGCCCTGCGCCAGCCGCATTCCCATCACCTGCGGGAAATCGTTGCCCACCCGATACAAGATTGCCTCCTGCCCTTCGCCCTGCCACTTGAAGTCGATCATGGTGTAGCCGAAGCCCGGCAGGTCGAGCGAACCCGTCGTGGCTACCACACTTGGCAGGCCCTTCACCGCATCGTCGAAGCGTTGAAAATCCGACTCAGTAGGCAGCCACGCCTGCAAAATCGGCTGGTAATCAAACCCGATATCAGCCTTGCGGTTGAACTCCGCGTTTTGGGCAAAACTCAATCCAGTTACCACTGCTACCAGCGAGATGACCACCTGCAAACCCATCATCAGGCGGCTGAACAGGTTGCTGCCACCGAATAGCACCCCGCCCCGGAAGATGCTCGATGGGCGGAACGACGAGATGTAAAACGCCGGATAACTGCCTGCCAACAAAGTTGTAAACAGCACAGCACCAACGATGTAAGTCACTAAGTACGGATCAGTGTAGTCCACCCGCAGGTCGGTGAATTTCCAGGTCGCGTTGAACCAATCGACAATCGGGTAGGCCAGCACCATGCCCAGCCCGGCGGCCAGCACCACCACCACGAGGCTCTCGCCGAGCAGTTGGCGCATGAGTTGCCAGCGGGTGCCGCCCATCACCTTGCGCACGCCCATCTCGCGGAGGCGGCGGTTGCAGACTGCGATGGTCATGTTGGCGAAGTTGAGCGCGGCGGTGAGCAGCAGCAGCACGGCCATCGTCAGGTTGCCCCACACGGCGGCGGGCGGCACGCCCTGCCAGAGCGCGTTGCTGCGCAAAAAACGGCTGGTGCCCGCCAGTTCGCGTAGCGGTTCGAGGCGGTAGCCGGTCACTGTCCAGTCGGGTCGGGCGGTGTTGCGCGGGGCTGCGTAGCGTTGAAGGCCAGCGGATACGGCGGGCAGGTCGGCGGTATTTTTTAGTTTCAA
>JAYSUY010000436.1:0-4775 GCA_043718855.1 Saprospiraceae bacterium
GTCATTTAAAGGTCATTGCCTCAGTACCACCGCGACAACAATGGGACACGGATCGAACGGATTCAACAGATCAAAACAGATTTGCCGTGCGCGGCAAAAATCCGCGCCAATCCGTTAAATCCGTTCGATCCGTGTCCCATTGTTGTCGCGGTGGGCGCACGGCTAAGTTTTTACAAGAATTCGATTGTCGCCCTAATTACCTCATTATCAAATTCCCATGATTGTCAAACTCCACAACGCGCACGTCCGCCAGCAAGACGGCAGCATCGTACTCAACAACATCAGCCTGAACATCGGGGAGGGCGAATTTGCCTACCTCATCGGCAAAACGGGCAGCGGCAAGAGCAGTCTGTTGAAAACCCTGTATGGTGCGTTGCCGCTCGAAGATGGCACTGGCGAGGTGGCGGGCTTCGACCTGCGCGGCCTCACGCGCCAGAACATCCACCTGCTGCGCCGCAAGTTAGGCATTGTCTTTCAAGACTTTAACTTGCTCACTGATCGCACGGTGGAAGAGAACTTGCTCTTCGTGCTACGCGCCACGGGCTGGGACGACACAGCGGAGATGGAGAAAAAAGTCGGGCAGGTGCTGCAAGAAGTTGGACTCTCGGCTAAGCGGCAGGTGATGCCGTACCAACTCTCTGGCGGCGAGCAGCAGCGCGTAGTCATCGCCCGCGCCCTGCTCAACAACCCCGTGCTGCTGCTGGCCGACGAGCCTACGGGCAACCTCGACCCAGAGACCAGCGACGACGTGCTGACCCTGCTGCGCACCCTCGCCAAGCAGCACAACACCGCCGTCATCTGCGCTACGCACGACTACCGCATCCTGCAAAACTTCCCGGCCCGCATCGTGCGGGTGATCAACGGGAAGTTGTTGGACGACGAGGCGGTGCCTAGTGGCGCGAACTACAAGTGACATACAAGTAGGCGGCCACATTTTCCGCTCCATTTCGTTCTTCGTCGGTTAAAATGTCCCGCATTTCGCCCTCCTCACGCCTCATGGAGTAAAAAATCTGACTCGCCTACTTGTACGCCACTTGCAGTTCGCGCCACTATTTGAAAAAAGAGGGTGATTGCGGCTATTTCGTTATACTTTGTTTTCGCCATTCGAGCAAGACCAGTTCAAACTCCAGCAACTCCACTTCTTTTTGCAGTGCGATGAGGTGCAGGTATATCTCCTCGATTTTTTCCTGTTGCAAGCGGGTGATGTCGCCCAGTTCAAATGCACCTTCTGCCTCAATATCTCCGCCGGAGGGCATACCCGGTAGGTGGCAATTTTGGCGGATGTAGGCTTCGGTTTCAGGCAGGGAACGGAGGGGGTAGTTGGGGTCGAAGACGTAATCGCACCAGGTAGCATCGCACAGTTTTACTTTTACCTTGTCGGTGATGACCCCGTTTTTGACGCTCAGGGAAGCTTTTCCTGCGCCTACGGCTGAGTTAGGTGCCTGCTTGGACGTGCCGATGGAAACCTTGCCAGGGCGATAGATGTAGGTACTGGTGCCACAGGTACTGGGCGACTTCTCCTTCCATTGACGGCAAGGGAGTTCGGAACTTTGGTTCATCAAGGGCGTGAGGATGTTTTTGGCGCAGTTTTCAAAGTATTCTGCACACACGTCGCCGGGCGTGTAATAGCCGCCAAATGGCGAGCAAGGTGGGCTGACCAACTGCCCGCCTTCATATTGGCAGACTAAACCATCAAAGATGATCATGGCACTGCCTGTCAATATCTGGTTGCAATTGAAATTGCCATCGACATAGACGGCATTGGTTGCTACATCCACGCCGTTGGTTTGATAGATTCCATTGTAGGGGTTGTCCGGTCCAAAGGAAAGGGAAAGGGAAAGGGTGCGGACTTTCTGCACCAAATATTGCGGAGGGAATGTCATGGTTAGCCCACTGAGGTTGTTACAGGCTATTGATGTGGGGCATATGGAGGGTGCTGCGCCGTCAGGCCCAGTGTAGTCGCCGTTGACGAAAGTGTACCCCCGCACAATGCCACCATCCGGCCCGTACTGCGCTACACTGAACGTGAGCGCATCGTTGACTTGCCACGGGAAGCCTTGAAACGACAAGTAAACGTCGCCTTGCAACTGGATGCTGGGCTGGGCAGTATGAAAGCCATTGCGTAAGTCATTGGGCGTAAAGTAAAAATCAAGTGCCACTTGATTGCTGGTATCACGGGCAAAGAGTGAATCAACTGCTGCTGCACTGCTTACTTGGAGGGTGACTTGCCCGTTGTGAACGATGGCTTTCAGCAAGGGAGATACCACTTGTGCATGCAAAAAGTGGGGCAGTACCAATGCAATGCCTACGATGAGAAAAGGATAAAGTAATGATCTGTTTTTCATGTAATTGCACATTTATTCAAAGGATTTGATCTGATTTTTCAATGCTTCTACTTTTTTGTTCATCTCAATCAGGTACAGATATGACTCTTCGATTTTCTTTTGCTGGTCGAGTTTCACAGAGCGCATTTCAATGCCTCCCTGATTGGTCACTTCTACTTGTGATACAGTACCGGGAAGGTGTTGGTGACTTTTGACGTACCGCTCCACTTCGTATAGATCGGGCAGTGGGTAGTCGGGGTCAAACACGTAATCGCACCAGCCGTGTTTTTCGCAGAGTTCGATAAAAAAGCGGTCAGTCAGGATGCCTCCTTTCACAGCAAGGCTGTATCCGGTGCGGCCCGTGCTGGTGCCGATGCCCACGTTGCCGAGGCGATGAATGTGAGCAGACGGGTTACACTGCTCGTCGTCCCATTGCTTACAAGTCGGTGGGGTTTCACTGAATTCGCTTTTGACGAGATCGAAAATTGCACTTTTACACGGTTCCTCTGCCAATTTTCCGCAAGAAACAGGTGTCCCTTTGGCAATGATCAATGTGCAAACCTGAGGAGGGCTGCCTGCACTGGACACAGTGACCGTGTAAGTCCCTTTCTTCAGTCCGGTCAACAGGATCACCCCATCAGAACAGATCATGGTCGTTGATCCCTGTCCAGGCCCTGTCCAAGTCACGGTGAGTAAGGCCCCTGTTCCACCCGTGACTTTGATGCCTCCAATGCCATCGGTCGTGTTATCGCCCGTAGCCGGTTTGGTTTGATAACATTGGATGGACAAAACGAGCGGCGCGGCTGTATTGGGGACTTTCACTGCATCCATTTCTTTTTGTGGAGCTACTGCGGGCGTAGTTTCCAATGCCCCAGCAGGTGCCTGTGGCAAACCCAGCCGCTCTGTGCGAGCGCTCAGCACGTCTATCTGCTTGCGCAGCGCGATGAGGTGCAAAAAGGCTTCTTCGATTTTTTCCTGTTGGTGTACCGTCTCGTCGCCGAGCGAAAAGCCGCCCTCGCGCTCGATGACCGGGCCGGGTGTGCAGCCGGGCAGGTGCCTGTTCGCTTGGATGTACTGCTCCACTTCTGGCAGCGGCATGAGGCGGAAAGAGTCAGAAAACACATAGTCACACCATTCACCTTTGCAGAGTTGGAGCATTTCAGACGCTATGCCGCCTTTCACAGCCAGTTTGTAGCCCGCCAAATCGCCGTATTTGTTGTCGGTGCCAATGGCGACTGCTCCACTCCGATATATCTCGCTCTCGGTGTTGCAGGGGCCTTCCCATTGCTTGCAGTTGGCACCAGGTACAGAAATGAGGTCTTTGGCAAATTTGGCGAGTTCGTCGGTGCAAGGGACGAGAAAGTCATCGCAGGTCTCTAACAGCCCATTCCTGTAGAAGCAGCGCTTCCCGCTGCCAAAAGTGAACCAGCCGGATGGGGTCTTCGTACAGCCTGAAGAATACATGAACCACCATGTTTTGCCGCATGAGGTCTGCTTTATCGCTGGCCCCCCTGAGTTGAAAATGCAAGGAGGGGTTTCGCTAATGGATTCAAATTGTACAGTGAATGACGATGGTACCCCTGTATTAGACTGAAAATAAAAATAAAACCCATCTTGATTCAACCCACAGGGGTCTTTTGTATCATAGAGTATTTTCGTCGGGCATTGATTTTGCGCCCCAAGTGGCGAAGAAAGGAGCATAAAGGCCACAAACGCCGCTCCCCAAAAAAAATAAAATCGTCTCATAATCAAGGACTTGTTTAGGCAAAGTGTTTTTGTTAAGTAGGCTAACAGCCAACGGCCAACAACCAACAGCCCTTCATCAATGGCTGATCTTTTCCGCCTTTTTCACCACTTGCGCACCGTTGCACACCACCAACTCGTAGAGGTAGATGCCCGAAGGCAACCCGCTCCCGTCGAAAACGGCCTGATACGCGCCAGGCGCGGCATTGGCCCGACGTTCGATGGTCTTGATCTGTCTGCCTGTGAAGTCGCGGAGGTAGAGGGCCACGTCGCCGGGGCAGTTGGGCGGCACGGTGTAGCGGATGGTGACTTGGCCGGTGAAGGGGTTGGGGAAGACCTCTAATTGAATAGGCGGGTTGGAGATGTTGATCGTATCTGGCCGATTTTCAGGAAGCAAAGCGTCAAGGTTTTCATTCTCTGGTGCTGCACTCCTGTCCTCCGAAGGCGGTGCTATCTGCTGAGAAATGCAATCGATAATGTATAGGTGATAACCTGTGCCGGGCTCGGTAGCAAATAGTTCAATGCCTGCTTCAGGTAGAATTTCGATAGAGGTACCAGAAATAACTGCTTTTTCATACCCACTCGACATGGTGGTGACACCTTGTGTACAAGGTAGCATCCCCAAAGTAATTTGATAGAAAGAGGCGGCATCAAATAATACACAGGTCGTCTTTGATGGTCTATTTTCGGCCTTGTGAACGACGATAA
>JAYSUY010000437.1:0-1766 GCA_043718855.1 Saprospiraceae bacterium
TAGTACCACAACCTCTCTCCGACCATATGTAGCAATCCCTCTGGTATTGGCTCAACGGCTGCCTCGCTTTCGCGGGGCAGCCGTTTTTGTTTGTGCCGATTTCTTGAAAATTATACTTATCTCGGTAGGGCCGCTTTTGGCGTAGTCTCTCTACTTTCGCCAAATCAAATTTTTTAAAACTCGCCTTTTTTATGAAAAAAACAACCTTTCTCGTTGCTGCCGCCATTTTCTTGTCGGTGAACAGCTGCCGCAAGGCCGAATCTCCCACCGCGCCTGAACTCGCGGCCAAACCAGACCCCACCGAACTGGACCGCTACATACGCGCCCAACTCGAAAGTAAGGGTGAATTCATCTGGGCTTGGGTCACCGACGATATGGTGTGGACGGCCCTCGCCAACTCCGATCAAGTGCTTTCGGTTGGCTATCAGCCCATTGGCGAAGCGCCTGGCGTAGAAGACCGTCTGCACCGCACCAACATCCAGTCAGAAGCATGGCGCAAGGCCCGTCAGGAGGTGTTGCTGCAAATTCTGCAACTCGAACGCGTCCTCAACTCCACGCTCACGGAGGCTCAGTTGCTGGCTTTTGAGGAAAACCCTATGCTGCCTGTGATGGACGTGTACGTCCGCAACCCGGCCACCATCGCCGCCCTGCGCCAGTCACCGCAGGTGCGCTACGCTGAGCCGATTGGCTACGAGCCTTACATGGCCGAGCGTGTGGCGGAGCGCAGTACCAGCGGATGCGGCTCCAACACCGCTCAAACTGGTCTCGTACTCAATCAAGATTACTTCAACATCACGCCCGGCTGCAAGCAGTCGTGGAACCACTCTTTCCACAAAATCACCCAAGCCTGGGATGCGGGCAACACCGGCTCCGGTACCACCGTCTGCGTCATCGACACCGGGTGTAGCGAGGAGCAGGACAACCTTGGCGAAGCCCTCAACCAGGGCTTTTCCAGTGGGCGCAGCATTGACAAGTTCGTGACTCTGCCCGGTGCAGGTTCGCCCGATGATATTTGTGGACATGGCACCTCCATGCTCGGTGCCTGCGCCGCACCGCGCGGCGTTGACGGGGCCGCAGCAGGTATCGCTTACAATGCCAATTTAGTCGCTTTCCGGGCTGCCGAGGATGTGTTTTTGGATGCCAGCAGCGAAGTCACGGGCGTATCTAACGCCTTCACGCAGGCGGGCAACAACGCCGATGTCCGAATCATCAGCATCAGCATGGGCCGCCTGACCAGTTCCAGCCAAATCCGAGATGCCATCAAGTACGCCTACAACCAGGGCAAAATGATTTTCGCCGCCGCTGGCACTTCGTTCTCCTGGACTTCGTGGTTCGTGGGTGTGATTTTTCCTGCCACTATGACGGAGTGCGTCGCCGTCACGGGCATCAAGGACAACCTGACCCAGCGTTGCGGCTCATGCCATAGCGGCAGCAAAGTTGACTTCGTGCTGGTGATGGAAAAAGTCAGCAACGGCCGTCACCCGCTCTCGCTGGCGCAGGATGGCAACGTGCCTTCCACCGTCGGCGGCTCGTCGGTAGCCACCTCGTCTACCGCTGGCATTGCCGCGTTGGTGTGGGCCAAATACCCCGGTTGGACCCGCCAGCAGGTGTTCGACCGCCTCAAAACCTCCAGCAACTACTGGCCTACGCGCAACGGCAGTTTTGGCTGGGGGCGGATAGATGCTCAGAAAGCGACGCTTTGAGGGAAACCGATGAACTAGTGGCGCGAACTGCAAGTGGCGTACAAGTAGGCGAGTCAGATTTTT
>JAYSUY010000438.1:0-4773 GCA_043718855.1 Saprospiraceae bacterium
CACCAGTACATCAATCACCACTCAAATATCCACCAATTACCAGTACCCAATCACCAGTCCCCCCAATCCACCAATCACCCAAAAAAATGCACCTACGCCTCGCCCTCCCGTTTCAGGAATACTCCGTAAAGGACCCCGTCCAGCAAGAATTGGACGAAATGTACTCCCTGCTGACCTACGCCATCGTTCATGCCAACTGGCAGTCGGCTGCTGTGCCGCGCAACCAGCGCCGGGGCTACAACATCGGTGCGGTGCTGGTAAATACCGAGCGGCAGCCAGTGTACTGCGGCCTCAACTGCATCAACGCCACCGACAACGCTACCCAACATGGCGAACTGCGGGCCATCACGGCTTACTTGGAAAAAACCCGCCGCTTCAACCTTGATGGTTTCACGATGTACACTTCACTGGAACCCTGCATCATGTGCGCGGGCATGATGACCATGACCGACATCGACCGGGTAGTGTATGGCCAGCGAGACGTGGATTTTAGCGGCGGCCTCGAACGCCTCGCGCTCGACTCACGGGCGCATGGCGGCTATGCTCCGTTCAAGCGCACCACTTGGGCCGATGCCTCGCCCAGCCCATTCCGCACTCGGCTCGACGAGGCTTACCGTCAGTTCCTGACAACCGCCCCAGAGAAAGTGCTGGCGATCTTTTTGACTGGTGCTGAGGCCGAGCAAATTTTTCAAGATGCCCACACGGCTTTTTTGAATTTTCAGGTAAAACACCTTGAGAACCAGTCGGGATACCAAACCGCGAAGCAGTTTTTTGAGGAAAACAAAAACTACCCCACACCGTCGAAGGGGTAGCCACGCTGGCTTTTCTCACCCTCACTCCGCCACTTTTTTCGCCAAAAACACGCTGGCTAAAATCAGCGCCATTGCTAAGTAGCCCACCCAGCCGTAGTGTTCGATGCGCCCATCGGCCCCCTTCACGATGATGGCCCCGCCGATAGTGGCCGCAAGGCCCGAAGACAACTGCTGCACCGAAGAGTTGATGCTCATAAACCCGCCGCGCTGCTGAGGCGGCACCACGTTCGATACCATCGCTTGCATCGGTACCATGCGCCCATTGACCAAGATAAAAAACATACCAGCAACAGTGAGTACCACCCACATCGGGGTCGGCCACAAGTGCGTGATGAGCCATACTGGGATCAATGATAGGAGCGCGAAAACCGCGAATACTGGGTACTTGCCCTTCCAATCGGCCAAACGCCCCACCAACGGCGAGGTGAAAATGGTGAGCAGCCCGCCAACAAAATAGATCAGGAAAATGTCGTCCTGGCTGTAGCCCACATTGCTCACCAAAGTCGGCGCGATGTAGGGGATGATGCTAAAATGCCCCACCATCAGCACCGCCGAAAACGTCAAGGCCCAAAGTTGACGGGGCGACTCGGCGATGTTGGTCAGCACCTGAAAAAAGTTCGAAGTTTGAAGTTTGGAGTTTGAAGTTGTACCCGTCTCCGCTTCACTCGCCGTAGCCTCCGGCGAAGGAGAGTTGCCCGCCGCTTTATCTGCCAAAGTCTTGACGACGGCAGGAGCCTCCGGCGAAGGGCTTGGCTGTTGGACATTGGACATTTTCAAGTGCTTGGTCATGGGCGGTATGAGTACGGCAATCATCCCGATGATGAGTACACCCAGTCCGCCGACCACCAGAAATGGCGCGTGCCAACTGTACCGAGCCGCCAGCCACAGCCCAGCGGGTACTCCCAACACCGAAGCCAGCGAAAAAGCCGTCATCAGGCTACCCATCGCCCGGCCCCGCCGCTCATACTCGAAAGTATCGCTCACGATGGACAGCACCTGCGCTCCAATCATGCCGCCAAAAAAACCAGCCAACACCCGCGCTGCCACCAACAGCGAGTAAGTAGGGGCAAACGCGCACGAAAACGTACCGATCACGAAGCCGATGTAGGCAAACAGCAACATACTTTTCCGGTCGAAGCGATCTACAAAAAACGCCGCAGCAAAACTGGTACAGCCCGCTGTGATCGCATAAGCCGACACCGCAAAGCCAAACTGCTGCGGCGTGATGTCGAACAAAGTCATGAGTTGTGGACCGAGTGGCATCATGATCATAAAGTCCATGATGTGGGTAAAATTGACGGCAGTCAGCGTCAGCAAGAGGAGTCGTTCTTTCAAGTTCATGGGGCAAAAGTCGGCATTTTTACCCGCCATAGCACGAAGTGCGAAGGAGGGTAGTCAGGTGCCATTTCGTCATCGTTTACCTCGCAATGAAAATTTTGCCTGACTTTCGCGGGCCGCATTGACCACATTTTTCACAACCTGTCCCGATTCATCGGGATTGACCACATTTTGAAATTATGCGCCTGCTCCTCGTATTCCTCGCCCTCCTCACTTGGGCCGCATGCTCTACCACCAAAAACGGCATTTCGGAAAAACACCTGCGCCACGCCCGCGCCATACTCGCCACCACGCCCATCGTGGATACGCACATCGACTTCCCTTGGCACTTAGTGGAAACCGAAAAATGGTTCAAACCTGGCTACACCGCTTGGGCTTTGAAAAACCCAGAGGGCGATTTTGATCTCGAACGGGCCAAAAAAGGCGGACTCTATGGGCCATTCATGTCCATCTACATCCCGGCGAGTTTCCAAAAAACCCCAGGTCGCTCGAAGCAAGTGGCTGACAGCCTGATCGATATGGTACACGCCATCGCCAAAGATTACCCTGCCCAGTTTGCCCTCGCCATGCGGGCCAACGACATCGAAGCCAATTTTAAGCGAGGCATCGTCTCGCTGCCGATGGGCATGGAAAACGGCTCGCCGATGGAGCAACTGAGCGACGTGGCGCATTTCCAAAAGCGCGGCATCCGCTACGTCACGCTCACGCACAGCCGCGACAACCTCATCTGCGACTCTTCCTACGATACGCTGCACACCCATCACGGTTTGAGCGAATACGGCCGCTCGGTGGTGCGCGAGATGAACCGACTGGGCATCATGGTGGACGTGAGCCACCTCTCCGACGAGACCATCTCCGATGTGCTGAAGGTGGCCACCAAGCCGCTCATCGCCACCCACTCTGGCTGCCGCCACTTCACGGCAGGTTTTGAGCGCAACTTGCCCGACTCGTTCATCGTCGCTATCGCCAAAACCGGCGGTGTGGTGCAGGTGCCGTTCAGCATGTACTTCCTCACCTCCAAGCACCGCACGGCTTGGAACAAGGCCAGCGCCGAACGCAGCAAGCAGAACATCCCGGAACACGGCCCCGCTGCGCGGGCTTTTTACGCCGAATATGCCCGCAGCACTGGCGAGCCGGTGTACGCTTCGGTGCGCGATGTGGCCGACCACATCGATCACATCAAAAAATTGGTGGGGATAGATTACGTGGGCCTCGGCAGCGACTTCGACGGAGTGGGCTTGGCTTTGCCGCCCGAACTGGCCGATGTGAGCCAGTTCCCTACGCTCATCGCCGAACTACTGCGACGCGGCTACACAGACGAGGAGGTACGGAAAATTTGCAGCGGCAACGTGCTGCGGGTATGGCGGGCGAATGAGTGAACTGACCAACATGAAACGGTTACTTATCTCCCTGTTTCTGGGCCTCGCTTTGCTTGGTTGCCGCACCGTCCGCTTGACCGACACAAACGGGCAAAGTCTTGATTTTCAAAAATTTGCGCTCGAAAAAAAACTCGTCGCGGTAGTGTTTCTCGCTGCCGACTGCCCGATTTCGCAGAAATATGTCCGCACCCTGAACGGGCTGACCGAGCGCTTCCCGGAGGTGGCGTTCGTGGGCGTTTTCACCCGTTGGGACGACTGGGCGGCCCTGCGCCAGTTCCAAACAGACTTTGCGCCCGTCTTCCCACTGTGGCGCGACACGGAGATGCGCTTGGTGCGCCGCTTGGATGCTACCGTCACACCGGAGGTATTTTTGCTGAAAGAAAACAGGGTGCTGTACCGGGGTGCGGTGGACAACTGGTTTGTCGCGCTGGGGCAGTACCGGCCCGTACCGACAGCGCATTTTTTGGAAGATGCGATACGGGCGGTGCTGGATGGGCAAATGGTGCGGGTGGCCAGTACGAAGGCTGTGGGGTGTGGGATTGAGCAGTAGGGGGGAACTACTTCTCCCAACTCCTAAACCGCGCC
Organism: Saprospiraceae bacterium; assembly: GCA_043718855.1. Classification (GTDB taxonomy): domain Bacteria; phylum Bacteroidota; class Bacteroidia; order Chitinophagales; family Saprospiraceae; genus M3007. Next base: position 4,115 of record JAYSUY010000438.1, read on the forward strand.
GTTCTATCGTACACATGGTACAGGATGGCTTTTTCCAACTCCGTGAACGGCAAATTGCGGCGGCCCATCACCATCTCGGCGGTAGCGCAGGCTTCGGCGAATTTGTAGGTGCGGTAGCCCGCGTCGGCACCACCCCAAGAGAAGTCGGGCACAAAATTTCTGGGAAACCCTGCCCCAAACACGTTGGCCGACACGCCCACCACCGTACCGGTGTTGAACATCGTGTTGATGGCACACTTCGAGTGGTCGCCCATGATGAGGCCGACAAACTGCTGACCGGTTTTTTCAAACTTCTCACTTGCGTAGTCCCAAAGTTTCACCTCCGAGTAGTTGTTCTTGAGGTTGGAGTTGTTCGTATCAGCACCAAGATTGCACCACTCGCCCAGCACCGAGTCACCGAGGTAGCCATCGTGCGCCTTGTTGCTGTTGGAGAACAAAATGGAGCGGGTCACCTCGCCTCCAACGCGGCAACCTGCGCCAATAGAGGTGCCGCCGTAAATTTTTGCGCCCATTTTCAGGATGCATTCTGCACCGATCGCGAGTGGCCCACGCAGCATACAGCCCTCCATCACCTCCGTGTCTTTTCCGATGTAGATCGGCCCGGCGGTGGCATTCAGGATGCAGCATTCCATCTTCACACCTTCCTCCAAAAACACGTT
>JAYSUY010000439.1:0-4767 GCA_043718855.1 Saprospiraceae bacterium
GCCTTCGAGGGCGATTTTCGCGTCGGCGGCGGCCAAGTCGCACTGATTGAGGCGCGAAGCCACATCGGCGCGGAGGTAGTACGACCACCAGTTTTTATCGGTTTCCAGCACCTTGTTGGCCCAAGCGAGTGCCTGCGTGAGGTCAAGATTCTTCTCCATGTAATATTCAGCGGCAGCGAAGTAGGTGTCAGCCTTCGCATCGGGCTTGGCCGTCTCTGCTTTGATGGCAGCCATGATCTGCTCGTGCGGATCGTGCGCTACCGTGAATCGGGCGGCGGTTTTTTCCCAACTCAGCACCACGTCCATGCTTGTCGAGGTGAATTTGTCGAACGCGATGGTGAAGTACTCCACCAACTTGGGCAGTTTTTCGGTGGTCGCGCTGAGGCGCAGCACGTCTTTTTTGGAGTCGTACTCGTAGGCCCCCCACTGTTTGTCGTCGCTGCTGATGGCGATGCTCCAAGTTTTTTGGCCCGGAAAAGTGTACATCCCGTAGGAGCCTGCGGCGATTTTCTGGCCGTTGAGCGTCACGTCTTTGTCGAACTGGATGGTGGTGATCTTATTGGCACCGGTGCGCCACACCTTGTCGAAAGGCACCAAATCGCCAAAAATTTTTCGGCCTTTCACCGACGGGCGGCTGTATTCGATGGTCACTTTGGCGAGGCCAACTGCCTGTGAGACAGTGGCCGTCGGGCTGCTGGCCGGGGTTTTGATCTGGGCCAAGAGGCCGGTGGCGAAGAGGAGGCTGACGAACAGCGGGAGGCAGTGTTTGAATGTCATGTGTAGAGTGGTATGTAGATGATTGGTGAGAATGTGGCAGCCCTGCGGCTGCGCTCAGGGCAAAGGTAAAGCGTGGCCTGGCCCACTATTTTTATTCTTTTTTGGGAAACGCTTGTCGTTGCGCTGTGGAGCAACCTACCTTTGCCCTACTAAATCGCGGAGTGGAGCAGTTGGTAGCTCGTTGGGCTCATAACCCAAAGGTCACAGGTTCGAGTCCTGTCTCCGCCACAAAAAAAGCCTCAAGTCAATTGACTTGGGGCTTTTGTTTTTCAGATGTTCACGGTTTACGTTCTATATTCTCCTGCACACGACAAAATCTACATCGGGTACACCTCCGATATAGAAGCAAGGCTGCTCTCGCACAACGAACTTGGCACCAAAGGTTATACCTTGAAGTACCGGCCTTGGGTGTTGGCGCACAAAGAAGAGTATGCTTCAAAAGCGGAGGCGATGAAGCGCGAAAAAGCCCTCAAAACGGGGAACGGTCGCGCTTTTGTGTGGAGCCTGATCCGTCAAGAAGGTTGAACGAGGGACGTATATCCGCCAAGGCGGACACAGGTTCGAGTCCTGTCTCCGCCACAAAAAAAGCCCTCGGTCTTCCGACCGAGGGCTTTTGTTTTTCAGACCATCTCCGTGGCGCGGGTTCGAGTCCTGTCTCCGCCACAAAAAAGCCTTCAGTCAAATTGACTGGGGGCTTTTGTTTTTACCCCCTCCTCGCCACCCGAAACCCCACGTTGCAATCCCGATAATCCGGGTATCGACTGCTGCGGTTGGCGATGCGGCAGTGCGAAGGGTTGTTGCTCATGGAGCCGCCGCGCAGGGCGCGGAGGCTGCCGATGAGCGGGCCGCCGGAGTCGGTCGCGTTGCGGACGGCGACGTAGGCGCGGGGCGTGTACCAGTCGTGGCACCACTCCCACACGTTGCCGCAGAGGTCAAAAATACCGGCCTCGTTGGCGGCTTTTTGGCCCACATTATGGAGCCGCCGGGCAGAGTTGTTGGAAAACCAAGCAATGTTTTTCAAATCAGCACTCCCAGCATAGGGCCATTTTTTCACCTGAAAACCGCTCCCAGCGGTGTATTCCCACTCGGCTTCAGTAGGTAATCGGTATCCGCTGGCGGCCAAGTTGGCTGTCACAGTGTCGCCCTGAATAGCGTATACGGGCAGCAGTGTGTCGCGGCGACTGAGCCAGTTGCAGTACTGCGCTACATCGAGCCAACTGACGTGGGCCACCGGGTGATTGAGGGCAGCGTCGGGCAAAGGCCGAGCGGACTCATCACAACGCCAGTTGGCAGCGGCTTTTTTGTTCCAGCCTGTGCCGTCCCAGGCGTAACTGCCGTCGCCGCGCTCGGCATCGGTGCGGTAGCCCGTAGCGGCTACAAAAGTGCCAAACTCACGTACCGTGACTTCGTATTTCCCGATAAAAAACGGGCTGATCTGCACTTGATGCACAGGCCGCTCGTCCGCGTCGTGCAGCGAATCGCCCATGAGGAAGGGGCCGCCGGGCAGGTAGGCGAGGGCGGGCGGTTTTTGAGAAAAAATAGGGGTTTGCGAGAGCAGGAAAGTGACGAGGAGCGTTCGATTGAGCATGGCTTCGTATTCGATAAAAAAACTTCTGAGTTTGGCGAAATTCAATTCAAACTCAGGTGCGCCGAACGGCAACTTTGCTGCAAAAATGTCCTTTCTATGAAAAAATACTTTTCGCTCACCCTGTTTTCTGTGTTGCTTTTGGCGGCTTGTTTCCGTGACGACGGAGGCTTCGACAACATTGATTTTTCAGGGCCGTGCCAAGAACCGGTCACGAAAGTAAACATCAAAACTACGGATGCTTACTCCAAAAAACCTATTGCCAATCAACGATTTAGGTTAAAAGTGTGGGAGATTTTCAGTTCTTCACCTGAAGTGCTGAAAGAGGTGATCACGTCTGACTCTGGGAGGATAAATTTCTCTTTTGAGCAAGACTCTAAGAACTACTTCAATTCCTATTCGATAGAACAGGTATTGGACAGCAGCACATATGTCGCTTTGTCCATCCCACGCTTGTCAATAGGTTGTTCGAATGATTTGGAAATCCTCATGAAAGCGGCTGGTGTTTTATCGCTAACCGTAAAAAACGAGTCGGCTGTTTCGCACGGCAAATGCCAACTGAGCGTGTCTGCTGGAGTCAGCCACCGTCAGATTGTCATTGACACCTTTCCAGTAGGCTATTCCCAAACTTTTCAGGTAGTTAAACTGGCCGAAGAGCGCATCTGGATGAGGCTATATGCGCAGCGCACCTCCTTCAGTCAGCGAGACACCCTGCTGGCTAACGCCTCTCTGACAGAGAGTTACAACATGGTGATTCGGTGAACCTCAAAAACTCCCCTGAATAATTCCCCCGCCCACTACGTCATCGCCTTCAAAAAACACCGCGCTCTGGCCGGGCGCTACGCCTTTCACGTTGGCGTGAAATTGCACGTCCACGTCGTTGCCCAGTGGGCTGAGCGTAGCCATGGTGCCGCCATCGCGGTAGCGAATTTTAGTCACCGCTTCGAAGCCTGTTTCGGGCAACGCGCTGTATTTCATCAAGTTGACTTTGCCGACCATCATGCCGTTGCGGATGAGATCGTCTTCGCGGCCCAGCACGACAGTGTTGGTGTCGGGGCGGATTTCGGTGACGAACATCGGCTCGCCCAGCGCAATGCCCAGGCCCTTGCGCTGCCCGACGGTGTAGAACGGGTAGCCCTCGTGGCGGCCCAGCACCTTGCCAGCAGTGTCCACAAAATGGCCGCCCGCCACTTGCTCGTCCAGCCCATCAATGCGGCGGCGGAGGAAGCCCCGGTAGTCGTTGTCGGGCACGAAGCAGATTTCGTAACTCTCGGCTTTTTTGCTCAGTTCATCCCAGCCGCGTTCAGCCGCCATCTGGCGCACTTCGGGCTTGGTGAACGGGCCAAGCGGCATCCGGGTACGGCGCAGGCACTCTTGGCTGAGGCCCCACAGCACATAACTCTGGTCCTTCTGCCGGTCTTTAGCGCGGGTGATGTACTTGCGGCCATCTAATTCATTGATGATGCCATAGTGGCCGGTGGCGATGAACTCACAATCCAGCATATCGGCCCGGCGCAGCAGGCTGTTCCACTTGATGTGGGTGTTGCACAACACACAGGGGTTGGGGGTGCGGCCAGCCATGTACTCGTCCACGAAGTTGTCGATCACGTAGTCGCCAAACTCCTCCCGGATGTCTACGATAAAATGGTGAAAACCAAGCCGAACGGCCACTTGCCGGGCATCGTTGATGCTGTCGAGCGAGCAACAGCCCGTCTCTTTTTTGCTGCCGCCGCTGGTGGCATAATCCCATGTTTTCATGGTGATGCCGACGACTTCCCAACCTTCTTCGTGGAGTAGGACAGCGGTGACCGTGCTGTCGATGCCGCCAGACATGGCGACGAGTGCTTTTCCGTGTTTGGACATAGTTGCAGTGTGGTACGGTTCAAAGCCGTAGGTGACTGAGAGTGGCGAAGGTAAACGGATTTTACCGGGCCAAGTTCATGCCTCGTTTGCGCAAACTTCCAAGTAAAGGGCCTGCTTTTACTTTTTGCGCCTTGCCATTTGCTTTTTACCCCTTGCTTTTTGCCTTTTGATTCTCACTCCTCGCTCTCGCTAGCCCCACCCAACGTGGGTTTGCGCCGCGTCGTTTTCTTCTCGCTCGTGCGTTTTTTCTCCTCCGTGCGGGCGCGGATAACCCCAAGCGGCACCCTGGTGACCCGGCGCGGCTTGGGCTTTACGAGGGCTTTTTGCACCATGCGGAGGAGTTTTTGCTCGGCTAAGTGCTTGTTGCTCAGTTGCGAGCGCTCGGTCTGATTCACGCTGCTGAGGAAACCTTCGGCACTGATCTGGTCGGCCAGTTTTTCCAGCACTAGGGCTTTTTCTTCCTCGGAAAGGGCCAGCGTGGTGGCTACCTCGAAGCGGGCTTCGACTTTGGTTTCCACCTTGTTTACGTTTTGGCCGCCTGC
>JAYSUY010000440.1:0-4765 GCA_043718855.1 Saprospiraceae bacterium
CTGGGGCATACGCGGCACGGCGCGGTACGATTACAACTACAAATTTGATGGCAATTTCAACCTGAGTTACAACAACCGGGTGACGGAGGACAACTTCGCGAAGCGGCTGTCGGCTAAGTCGTTTGCCATCCAATGGAGCCACAATCAGGATTCAAAAGCACACCCCACGCGGCGTTTTGGCGGCTCAGTGAACATCCAGACGAACCAAGACCAGAGCCGAAACCGAAACGATTTCAAGTCGGTGTATCAAAACACACTAACTTCCAACCTCAACTACTCCAAGACTTTTCCGGGCAAGCCCTATACCTTCAACGCATCGCTCAACCACACGCAGAACACCCAGACACGCATCATGAACATCAGTCTGCCCAACGCCTCGTTCAATATGCAGCGCATTTTCCCCTTCGCGCGGAAGGAGCGAGTGGGGCAGGAAAAATGGTACGAGAAACTTTCGCTCACCTACTCGGCCCGACTGCAAAACCAGTTCACTACACCCGACACACTACTGTTCACCAAAAAAACGCTGCAAAGTGCCCAAATGGGCATTCAGCACATGGCCAGCACGGACTACAATTTCAAATTGTTCAAGTACATCACGCTGTCGCCCAATGTCAGCTACGAGGAAAACTGGTACCCCTACACCATCGAGAAGGATTTAATCAAGAAGGACATCTTGGTGTACGACACGGTGCGCAACGAGCAGGGGGAGTTTTTGACCCTCAAAGTGAATGAGGCTAAATCGCGCTTCGGCATTGACACCACCTACCGCAACTGGGGCCTCTACGCTTTCCGAAAATACAACGCTGGCGTGTCAGCCAACACCGCGTTGTTTATGACCAAGCAGTTTAAAAAAGGCTGGCTGCGCGGGGTGCGCCACACCGTGAAGCCTTCGGTCTCGGTGGGCTTCGGGCCTGATTTCACCAACCCAAAATACTACCGATTCGTGGAGACCGACACTCGCCAGAAGTTCAACGACACGCTGCGGTACAGCATCTATGACGACGGTGCTTTCGGGAAACCCTTCTACGGAAAACGCGACGTGGCGTTGAGTTACAGCATCATCAACCTGTTGGAAATCAAGCACCGAGCGAAGCGCGACACGCTCGACCCCAATGCCAAAGACTTCAAAAAAGTCCGAATTTTTGACAACCTCGGCTTTTCTGGCACCTACAGCCTCACGGCAGATTCGCTCCGTTTCAGCCCCATCGGCACGGGGGGGTTATTCCGCCTGTTCAAGGGTTACAGCAACCTGAGTTGGCAGGCCACATTCGATCCGTACATCGCTAACGCGAAGGGGCAACGGGTGGATCAATTCATGGTGAAAGAGCAAGGCAAATTGGTGCGTACCACCAATTTCGGGGTGCAACTCAACACCAATTTCCGGGTGAGCCAACTGCGGGAAATGTTTGCGAAAAAAAGCACCAGCAACACCGATGCCGCCGACAAAAGTGGTACCACAAAGCCCGCGAAAAAGAAAGACGAATTCGCTGGCTGGTTCGATGATTTCAGCATCAGTCACCGCATCGGATTCGACCGGCGGCTCATCGCCACCGGTTACGGCCAGGCTCGCGACACCTTCGTGGTGAGTACCAACAACGTGAGCCTAAACGGCGGCATCCAACTCTCGTCCAATTGGGGCATCAACTTCGGCAACATCGGCTACGATTTCCAGAGCAAGCAGTTAGTCTACCCCGACCTGCAATTCACCCGCAACCTGCACTGCTGGCAACTCAGCCTGAGTTGGCAGCCCACGCGCGGCACCTACCTGTTCTCGCTCAACGTGAAGCCAGGTTCGCTCGATTTCTTGAAAATTCCGTACCGAAAAAACAACTTCGACGCAGGACTATAGGTATGCAATCGTCTGATTGTCAATTCGCTTAGCCTTCTTCCGACAAAGCCTCCCAGTACTCCACCGCCCGACGGGTATGTGGGATGCAAATCGAACCGCCCACCATATTGGCTACCGCAAATACCTCAAAAATTTGGTCCGTGGTTACTTCCAGTTCGTAGCATTTTCCGAGGTGGTACTTGATGCAATCGTCGCAGCGCAGCACCATTGAGGCCACGAGACCCAGTAGTTCCTTGGTTTTTACATCCAATGCACCTTCCTGATAAGTTTGGTTGTCGAGGCTCCAAAATCGCTTGATGACCTTGTTGTCGTTTGCCAAAATGCGGTCGTTCATGCGAGCGCGGTAATCGTTGAATTCTTGTACGATAGACATGGGTGAGGAGTGAGGCCCGCCTACGTCGAGACTTCGGCGGGTAAAAGTGAGGAGTGAGGCCCGCCTATGTCGAGACTTCAGCGGGTAAAAGTGAGGCACGAAGGTATCGCTTAGCCAAACGAGCCAGTATTCCTCATTTACAGTTCATCGTTACTCATTCCCTTAGACGGCTTCCAAATTTCTCCCTGCGGGATGGGTTGACAAACGCGTGACAGTCGCCGCCCAGCCCCGGAGGTACTTTTGTCGTCGTTATCAGAAAATTATGCTCGAAGGATACCACATACTGACCCTCACCCATCGCCATACTTCGCTGGAGACCATTGGCCGCGCCGTCATCAGAAGCGATGAACACCATGACCCACGCACCACGCTCCACCGCTTGAAGGAACACTTCGGCTGGTCCGAACTGCTGTACTTAGCGACTTGCAATCGCGTGATGTACCTGTTTTATTCACCTACCGGAACTTCAAACTTCAAACTTCAAACTTCAAACTCCCAGACTTCCTCGTTGAGCGCAGAGGTGCTGGCAATTGTTCGCCCCGAATTTTCCGACCACGATATTGCCGAAATTGCCCCCCAGATGCACCTGCTGCACGGTGCAGAGGCCATCCGTCACCTGATGGAGGTCGCCGCTTCGATGGACAGCCTCGTGGTGGGCGAGCGCGAAGTCATCCGCCAACTCCGCGATGCTTGGGACCAGAGCTACGCCTGGGGCCTCACCGGCGATCACCTCCGCCTGCTCACCCGCTTCACCATCGAGACGGCCAAAGAAATCTACACCCACACCGGCATAGGTCAAAAAGCCCTCTCCATCGTCGGCCTCGCCTTCAGGCAAATGCAGAAATCTGGGCTGTCTGTTGATGCCCGCATCCTGCTCGTCGGGGCCGGGCAGACCAACGCGCTGTTCGCCAAATTCCTCCTCAAACATGGCTACCGGCACGTCACAGTATTCAACCGCACCGCAGCCAAAGCCGAAATACTGGCCGCCGATTTTGATGGTCGCGGCCTCCCGCTGGATGCGCTGCAACATTACTCCGAAGGTTTCGATGCACTCGTGGTGTGCACCGGAGCCACAGAACCCGTGGTGACATCCGACCTCTACCGCCATCTACTGGGCAAGGATATGAGCCGAAAAGTCGTGATCGACCTCTCGGTACCCAACAACGTGGACCGACGCGTAGTCACCGAATTTTCGACACAATTTATTGAAATAGATAGTCTTAGAGAAGTCGCACAAGTTAATCTTGCCCACCGCGAGCGCGAGCGCGGCAAAGCCGAAGGCCTCATCGCCCGCCGCATAATCACCTTCCGCGCACTCTGGCATGAGCGGCAGGTGGAGCGCTCGCTCGCCCATGTGCCCGACGAAGTGCGGGCCGTGAAGGAACGCGCCATCCACAGCGTATACGGCAAAGAATTCGCCCAACTCGACCCAGTCGCCCAAGACCTCGTGCAGCGCATGATGGACTACATGGAAAAAAAATGTGTCGCCATCCCGATGAAAGCCGCCAAAGCCATCGCGCTCAACGGGATGCGGAAGGCAATGGCCCGCGAGGTGAGCATCGAGGCATAGCAAGTGTGGCATATCTGAGGAGGTGTGCCACACTTTACCGTACCTATGCGACTGTAAATCACGACCATGCAGCAACTCTACCCACACCTCTTCGCTCCCCTCGACCTCGGCTTCACCACCCTGAAAAACCGCGCCCTCATGGGCTCCATGCACACCGGCTTGGAGGAGCACAAGGACGGCCTCCGCGCACTGGCCGCCTACTTTGCCGCCCGCGCGCGGGGCGGTATCGGGCTGATGGTCACGGGCGGCATCGCTCCCAATCGGCAGGGCTGGCTCGCCCCATTTGGAGCCAAACTCACCAGCCACAGCGAGGTCGCCAAGCACCTCAACGTCACCGAAGCCGTCCACGACGCGGACAGCAAAATTTGCTTGCAAATCCTCCACGCCGGGCGCTACGGGATGCACCCGTTCTTGGTCGCACCCTCGCCTTTGAAGTCGCATATTTCGCCCTTCAAGCCCTGGGAAATGAGCGGCAGGCTCATCCGCGCCACCATACGCGACTTTGCCAGCTGCGCCGCGCTCGCCCGCGAAGCAGGCTACGACGGGGTAGAAATCATGGGCAGCGAAGGCTACCTGATCAACCAGTTCGTGGCCCCGCGCACCAACCAGCGCCGCGACGACTGGGGCGGCTCGTTTGAAAATCGCATCCGTTTTCCGCAGGAAATCATGCGGGCTGTGCGCGAAAAGGCAGGGTCAGATTTCATTGTCATCTTCCGCATCTCCATGCTCGATCTGGTAGAAAACGGCAGCACTTGGGAGGAAGTGGAACAACTCGCCCTCGCCATCGAAGCCGCCGGAGCCACCATGATCAACACCGGCATCGGTTGGCATGAGGCCCGGGTGCCTACCATCGCCACGCTCGTGCCACGGGGTGCCTACGCTTGGGTCACGCAGCGGCTCATGGGCCAGCTCCGCATCCCACTCATCGCCACCAACCGCATCAACACCCCTGAAAAAGCAGAGCAATTGCTCC
>JAYSUY010000045.1:0-6676 GCA_043718855.1 Saprospiraceae bacterium
AGAGCGTCGCGCCCTGATGCCCGGCCACGAGCAGCGCGGCCACGCTCCCCGCCGCGAGCAGACGTGCGGGCATTTTCGCTGCGCGGAAATACATCCGAAACGAGTACCAGCCCCACGCCGTCAGCGATACTGTCACGCCGCTCCACTTGTGCCAAAGCAAAGTGTCCGCGTCGTAGCCGCCTTCCTGCGAGAGGAGCAGGCCCATCAACGCAGCCAGTGCCGCGCTCACCGCCGCTGAGAGCAGCAGCGCATCGCCGATGGCGAAATGACTGCCCTCCTTAGCCCCCTCCTCCGTCAAGACTTTGGCGGGTAAAAAGGCTTCGGCGGGTAAAAATGGCGAATGACGAAATGACGAAATTTCCCAAACCACCGCCAGCAGCAGCAGCACGATAGGGAAATGCAGCACCAGCGGGTGCATTCGTCCGGCCACCTGCAACCAAGCGGGTACTTGCAAGTGTGCCCCGAACAGAGCGAGAAACAGCAGCAAACTGTTGATGGTCAGGCAGGTATTGTCGAAAAAAGTGGTCCAGCGCGTGCGGGTCATTCAATACAGTTTTACCTCGTCGAGAAATAGCCAGGCGAGTTTTCCAGCGCCGGGGTGGCCTTCGGGGATGTGTGCGAACGGATAGATTTTCACTCCGATTTGGGTTACTTTTATTTTGCTGCCGGTGTCCACCCAGATGGCCCGGCACTCCGGGCCATTGTTGTTGGGGAGGGGCTTTACGGTCTGTCGGCCCATCAAAACCCATTCTCCTGAGCCGCTTTTTTGCCCCCAAAACTCTACCGCCTGTGGCGTGAATATCCATGCGCCGTGATTTTGCAACACATGGAGGAGCAGTGCATTGACCCGCTGGGGCTTTGCCAAAGTCAGGTGCAAACTCACGGAATCCTGCTGAAAACCCAGCCAGGTCGGGCTGCTGTGCGCGGTGCTGCCGCCCTTGCCGTCGGTCAGGGTGGTGCTGCCAAAACCGCTGTACCGCCCATCGGGCGGGCTGTGGCTGATGGTTTTGATGGGCAAGCCGGACTTAAAAAACGTGGCTTCCACCACCTCTGAAGACTGGTAACCGCTGCCGAATACCTTGGCTTTCAGCGTTGTGCGATTTTTGGTCAAGACCAGCGGCTGCGTGTAGGCGGGGGATTTTTCGGTGGGGTCTTGCCCATTAGTGGTGTATCGGATGCTCGTGCCGGCCTGTGCAAACTGCATGGTGACGGTGGCCGTTTTTTCAAAAAACACCGACGCGTAGCGCAACATAGGCGGGGCGAGCCGGAACTCGTCTTGTGCTTGGAGGGGAAATGCCCCGAGAGCGACACAGGCGATGCTCCAAAAAAGGTGTTTGCGCCCCATTCGTCGGACGACAAATTCGTCCGACGAAGTTCTCATCTCGGGTTTCGTCAGACGAATTTGTCGTCCGACGAGTGGGGTGCGAAGACAAAGCCTGTCGGTGAGCAGAATAAGCCAAAATCCTGCTGGCTGTGTGTTGTCGGCGGGGACGCACGACAACGGCACAGGAGATTCGTGGTCGGCAGGGACAGATGCCAACGGGAAATCATAGTGCTTCATACTACAGGCTCTAATTTGAACGGATAGGTTTTGCCAGAATTCCACTGGGCTACATAGAGATTTTCCTCGTCGTCCACACACACATCGTGCGGGTACTGGAAGGCTTGTATGGTCTGGTACATCTCGTCGAGGGTTGCCCCGGTGTAGGTCGGCTCGGAGCCAGCGAGGTTGGATACCACGTGGTTTTGCTTATCCAAAATGGTGACAAAGCCCGACTCCTGCCACTGCCGATTGTTGGATTGCAGCACGGCGGCGTACAGGTACTCGCCCCGGATGACAGGCCGACACACCCATGCACCCGGCAATTCGATGGTGTCTAAGTGCTTGCCTGTCAATTCATATCGCTTGAAGGCGTTTTGCTGGCGTGAACAGACGATGAGGCAAGGCTGTGCCGAATCGCGCAAATCCACGCACACGCCGTGCGCGTTCAGCAGGTGTTCGGCCCCTTCGCCGCGCCCCCCGAAGTGGCGGATGTAGCGGCCCTGAGCATCGTACTGAATGATAAAATCCTTGCCGTAGCCATCCGCCACGTAGATGTCGCCGTTGGGGGCGATGGCCGTTTCGGTCGGCACATACTCCTCCGGCTTGGTGTACATGCCGGTTTCTTTCGGGTAATCCAAGGTCATCAGCACCTTGCCGTCTATGCTGGTTTTGATGACTTGATGGCGGGTGTTGTCGCAGATGAACAGCACGTCGGTGCCGTTTTCGTTGAACAGTGTGAGGCCGTGTGCACCGGGATACTCGGTACCCCAAGCGTCCAGCAACTTGCCGTTTTTGTCATAAATCAGCACGTTGTTGCGGGTTTCGTTGGTCAGCAGCAGGATGCGACCCCGCTGGTCTTGCGCCATCTCGTGGCAGTCGTTCACCGGGTTTCGGCTCACGTCGGCCTGGCTCCAACGGGTGTTGATGCGGTATCGTTTTTGGTTGTGACCGAGTATGGTTTCGGTGGCTGCCATGAAGTGTGGGATGTGCAAGGCCGAGGCGGCTAGGCCGAGCGAGGTGTTGCGGAGGAAGGTTCTACGACGCATGTGGTAGGTGGCGAGGTGGTTGCAGCTGTTTTGCAGGAAACTAATGCTTGACTTCACTTGGGGTCACGATCAATCCTTCATCGGGCTTCCATTTATCGTACTCCATGTATCGGGCGACAGATTGGGCTTTTTCACGACCCAGCGAGCGGTCAATGACGCGCAGCGAGCCGTCAATACCCGCCGAAACACCTGCTGTAGTGATGATTTTGCCATTGTCTACCCAGCGGACACTGTCGAGCACCTCTGTCTCGGTGGCTACTCGGCGCAGGTCAGCGATGGCACTGTGAAAAGTGGTGGCTTTTTTGCCTTTCAACAAGCCTGCTTTTTCCAAGATAAATGCCCCGGTACACACCGAGAGGGCCACCTCCAAGTGCGGCTCGTTGCGCCTCACCCAATCAATCACCTTGAGGTCGTCGAGAGGGGCCATCATGTTGCCGCCCGGCAGCACGATGATGTCTGGTTGCGGGCAGTCATCGATAGAATACTCTGGTTGAATTTTGATAAAACCTTGACTCATAATGGGGTTTTTAGTGGCTGCCACCGTGAAAACATGGTAGGCTTCAGAAGAAGCAAATACTTCGGCGGGGCCACTGAAGTCAAGCACTTCTACACCTTCAAAGAGGAAAATGGCGACTTTCTTTTTGTCTGCTCGGATTGCACTGTCCTGTTGTATGAGCGCCATACCGCAGTGTGGGCAAGTACCAGATTTTTCAAAAGCCATGTTGTCGCAGGCACTTCCGCAAGGAGGGCAAATAAACCTCCCCTCTGCATGGTGTTCCTGCGGTTTGCAGGAGGCTAAACCGAGACACAGGAGGAGAGCAAAAATGGCGAAGGGTAAAGTAGACGGCATGGTGGTGAAATTTGATTGATATTGCTTTTCGGCTGAATAAGTGTCTCGCTAAAATTAGTTTAGGATATCTCGAAAGACGCAGAGGCCCAAAACTTTGCGCCTCTGCGCCTTTGCGAGACATTTGTGTCGTGGTACTTACGCTCAATGATCCGTCGGTATGTGGTTCTTCAGGAAACCAGCCCCCTCACGACCTTCCCGTGTACATCCGTGAGGCGGTATCGGCGGCCTAAGTGCTTGTAAACCAGTTTCTCGTGATCCAGCCCCATGAGGTGCAGCGCAGTGGCGTGGAAGTCGTGGACGTGTACCGGATCGCTCTGGATGTTGTAGCCAAACTCGTCGGTTTCGCCGTACACACCCGGCTTGATGCCGCCGCCCGCCATCCAGATGGTGAAGCAGCGGGGGTGGTGGTCGCGGCCATAGTTGTCGGCGGTGAGGGTACCCTGGCAGTAGTTGGTTCGGCCAAATTCGCCGCCCCAGATGACCAGCGTCTCGTCGAGCAGGCCGCGCTGTTTCAGGTCGGTGATGAGGGCTGCGGAGGCCTGGTCGGTATCCATGCACTGGCCCACGATTTGGGAGGGCAGGTTGTCGTGCGCATCCCAGCCCTGGTGATAGAGTTGCACGAATCGAACACCGCTTTCGGAGAGTTTGCGGGCCAGCAGGCAGTTGGCCGCGTAGGTGCCCGGCACGAGGCATTCGGGGCCGTAGAGTTTGATGATGCTTTCGGGTTCGTTGCTCACATCGGTCACTTCCGGGATGGCCGTTTGCATCCGGTAGGCCATTTCGTACTGCTGGATTTTGGCCTTGATTTCGGGGTCGCCGAAGGTCTCGTAGCCCTCCTCGTTGAGGCTGGCGAGGCGGTCGAGCATCCGGCGGCGGTCGGCTTGGTCGATGGCTTCGGGGTTGCTGAGGTACAGCACTGGGTTTTCGCCGCTGCTGAATTGCACACCCTGATGCACCGAGTCCAGAAACCCGTTCGTCCAGAGTTTGGAGTACACGCCTTGGCTGTTGCCCTTGCCTTTGGAGAGCAGCACGCAGTACGCGGGCAGATTTTTGTTGCCGCTGCCGAGGCCGTAACTCAGCCAAGCCCCCATGCTGGGCCGGTTGCCTACCTGTGCGCCGGTTTGGAAAAAAGTCAGGGCTGGGTCGTGGTTGATGGCCTCGGTGTACATGGTTTTGATGAAGCAAATATCGTCCACCACTTTGGAAGTGTGGGGCAGCAGTTCGCTCAGCCAAGCCCCATGCTGGCCGTATTGTTGGAAGGCAAATTTGGAACCCGCGAGCGGAAACTTCGTCTGATTGGCCGTCATGCCGGTGAGGCGCTGGCCCATGCGAATGGATGCGGGGAGGTCTTGCCCATGCATCTCACGCAGTTTTGGCTTGTGGTCGAACAGGTCCAACTGCGACGGCGCACCGTTCTGAAACAGGTAGATGATGCGCTTCGCCTTTGGCGCAAAATGCGGAAGGCCAAGCGTTTGCATCGCATCGTCGCTGCCAGAGAACAGGTCGGGCATCATCAACGAACCCAGCGCAACACTGCCCAAGCCGAGGCTGAGGCGCGACAGAAATTTCCGGCGGTTCATGTTCAGGCCGTGTTCGAGTAGTTCTTTTTCCATGACTGTAAAAATTTTTTTTAGATGGGGATGGAACGCGGATGACGCGGATGCTGCGCAGCGCGGATTTACGCAGATTTTAAAATCCGCGTTTGTAAATCCGCGTCATCCGCGTTCCATCCTCATCTCACGTTACGTTTTCGTGATTGCCTCCTCCATGTTGTAAATCGTGCTGACCACCTTCATCAAAGCCGCCGACTCATCTAAGTCAAGTTTTCGGTTGAGGGGCGAGTCGCCGACGGAGAGCGTTTTCAGCGCGTTCAGTTTTTTCTCCTGGAAGAGTTGGAGTTGCTCTGCGTAGTAGTCCGTCAGGATGCCCAGTTCTTTGGGCGAAGCCTTGCGGCAGATGATGCGTCGGAAAGCAGTGGCGATTTTATCCCCAACAGCCCGGTTTTCCGCCTGCAAATGTTGAGCAAAAACACGAGATGCTTCCAACACCGTCGGGTCGTTCATCATGATAAATGCCTGCAAAGGCGTGTTCGTGCGGGAGCGCTTCACCTCGCATTGGTCGCGGTTGCTGGCATCGAACACCACCATCGAAGGCGGCGGCAACGTGAGTTTGATGAACGTGTACAGCCCCCGGCGGTAGAGTGCGCTGTCGCGGTCTTGCTCGTAGGTTTTCAGCACGCCCCGTCCGGAGGTAGCCCCTTCCCACAAGCCCTTCGGCTGGTAGGGCTTCACGCTGGGGCCACCGATTTCTTTCACCAATAACTCGCTGGTAGCCAGCACCATGTCGCGGATAAACTCGGCCTTGAACCGCAGCCGAGGCGACCTTGACAGGTACAAATTGTCAGGGTCAACAGCCAAGTGTTGCTCCGAAATTTGGGACGACTGGCGGTAGGTGGCGGACATTAGGATTTGCTTCACCAGCCGCTTCACGTCCCAGTTGTGCTCCATAAAATCAACGGCCAGCCAGTCCAGCAGTTCAGGGTGGGTGGGCAGATTGCCCTGCATCCCGAAGTCGCCGGTGGTTTTCACCAGCCCGCTGCCGAACAACTCTTGCCACATTTGGTTGACAAAAACGCGGGCTGTCAAGGGGTTTTCTTTTGTCACGGTCCACTGCGCTAAACCGAGCCGGTTGCGCGGGTAGCGAAGCGTGTCGAAGGGTAAAACGGCGGACAACGCGGCGGGCCGTACGACTTCTCCGTGTTTATCGTAGGCACCCCGATTGAGGACGTAAGTGGTGCGCGGCGTGTCGGCTTCGCCCATCACCGATACCGTCACCAGGCCTGTGTCGCGCTTGTTGATGAAGGTCAAAATATCCTTCACCTCCTTGTCCGAGAGGGTCATCACGGGTGCTTTAGCGGGCTTTGATACGCTCACGTCGCCCTCAAAACCCTGCTCTTTGGAGGTGTTGAAAAAGCCAAACATCGAGTAGTAGTCGCGCTGCGAGATGGGGTCGTACTTGTGGTCGTGGCACTGGGCGCACTCCACCGTGAGGGCCAGCAAACCTTTGGTGTAGGTTTTCACCTTATCGAGCGTGTACTCCACACGGTACTCTTCGGGTATCACGCCGCCCTCCTCGGTGTACTTGTGGTTGCGGAGAAAAGCGGTGGCCAGCACCTGCTCCTTGCTGGCTTGGGGCAGCATATCGCCGGCCAGTTGCCAGGTCACGAACTGGTCGTAG
>JAYSUY010000441.1:0-4760 GCA_043718855.1 Saprospiraceae bacterium
CAAAATTCGCGTAGGCAACAAACTTTACTTTGAAGACGAAAACGGTATAGATGCGCTTGTGGCTGAAGTGGTGGACAACACAACATCAAGGGGTCGCACAATCCGTTTCTTGTTCGATGGCACCGACGACGATTTCCAAAATGAACTGCTTAAACTGGGCAACACTCCCCTGCCAAAATACATCGAGCGAGAGTCAGAGGCGTTAGACAAGGAACGTTACCAGACCATTTTTGCCAAAGAATTGGGCGCAGTGGCGGCTCCGACCGCTGGCCTCCACTTTAGCCGCGAACTGATGAAGCGCCTCGAACTCAAGGGCATATCTTTTGCCGAACTTACCTTGCACATCGGTCTCGGCACCTTCCGTACCATCGATGTGGAAGACCTCTCGAAGCACAAAATGGAAGCCGAGTATTTCAAAATACCACAGCGGGCTGCAGAGATCGTGAACAAGAGCATGATGGCAGACAAAAAAGTCTGTGCTGTCGGTACTACTGTGATGCGCTCTATTGAAACTGCCGTATCAGCGGAGCGAATGTTGAAACAGGTGGAAGGTTGGACCAACAAGTTCATCTATCCGCCTTATGAGTTCAACATCGCCAACTGTATGGTCACCAATATGCACTTGCCCAAATCGAGCCTGCTCATCATGGTAGCGGCTTTTGGCGGCTTCGAGTTGGTCATGGAGGCTTACAACGAGGCTGTGAAAGAGGAGTATCGCTTTTTCAGCTACGGCGATGCGATGCTGATTCTGTAAAAACGAACAAACAAACTTCCACTAACGCACTTTCAACCAGCTGACTCTCCTATGTACTGGACACTTGAACTGGCTTCTCATCTGGAAGAAGCACCTTGGCCTGCCACAAAAGATGAACTCATTGACTACGTCCAGCGCTCCAGCGGCCAAGTCGATGTCATCAATAACTTGGAAGAACTGGACGACGATGCCGAGCTCTACGAGAGCATCGAAGACATCTGGCCCGACTATCCCCGACACGACGACTTCTTCTTCAACGAAGACGAATACTGACCTAAACAGTTGGATATCAGTAACAAAGACACGGGTCGCTACCGAATAGTTCGGTAGCGACCCGTGTCTTTGTTGTGTTAGGTATTCCAACCTCACTCCCCCATCGCCTCCACCAGCCTCCGCACATTTGCTTGGTTGTCCCTTAAATAAAACGCCTCCATCAAATCCAGTTTTTCGCGGGCACTGAGGTGCAGGCTGAGCGATGCCTCGCGCTGCTTGCGCACAGGGTGGTACACGAACCGGACAATGTGCAGTCGACCTTTGCCGCCGAGGATATCTTGCAGCAGAGCCAGTAGTTGGTCGTGTTCGTAGTCTTGGATGGTGGTCATGTTGGCGGCGGCATTAGCGGGTGTGAAAATGCTGCTCACCGCTCCCTTGTCGTCGGATGGCGGCACATCTGGGTCAATTTTTTCCCAACTGCGCAATTGCACAAACACCACGCCACCGGTATTGTCCCGAATCCAGTCGCGGAAGGTGTGGACAAACCGGACTGCCATGCCCATGCCGTAGTTGTCTCGGTAGCCAGCATCTACCGCTTCCACCGCTGGGTCAGTGGGCAGCCAGCAGTTGGGCAAGATGAACGGAAACGTGCAGTTCATCCGCAGGGCTGTGGTAAACGCGAGGCTATCAGCCTGCTGCTGGGCGAAGAGTTGGCCGAAGTCCACGCCGTCGATTTCGAGTTGGCTGCCGAGTTGACTCTCGCTCCCGGGACGCATCAGGTACGACACAGGTTGCGGGCTGATGAGCATTCGCCTACCATCGTTGAGCACGAAAGGGGAAAGCAGCAGCATCGGAATTTGTGCATCGCGCTCAGGCTGGCGGTAGTCTGCTAGGCGGCGGGAAAAGTAACCGAGACAGTTTTCATTCAGTTGATTTTCAAATAGATAGCCTCGGTCTTTTCGGTACTCAAAGTTGCCTGAACGGAAGGTGGACACTGGGTAGAACAGATCGTTGGCCACCATGCCGAAGGTGACAGGATTGAGCAGGTCTTGCCCCATTTCGCCGATGTGAACCGGGTCGTGCTCGTCAACTGGCTCGCCCATTTTGCGCCGCAACATGAGTTCGCGGACGTAGGCCGCGCCGAGCATCCCACCCGAGGCACCGGTGATGAGCGCGGTTTGACTGAGCAGCCTGCCTTGAGTGATGCTGTCGGTGCGCTGGAGGGTCTGCATAGTCCAGAGCGTAGAGCGGAGGCCGCCGCCGCTGGCGCAGAGGAACACGATTTTGGGGCGTGGGTTGGCGGGTGTGCGGTTTTTGGCGAGCCAGTTTTCCAAAATCTGCAGCGTGGCGGCTTTGTCGCGGGCGACGTTGCGGGGCGAGGCCATTTTTTCAAAAGCCGCATACGAGTAGGCGGCTCGGTGCTCGCGCTGATAGTCCAAGCCATAGGCACGGTTGCGGTAGTTGAACAGTCCCCAGCTGGTCAGGGTGTTTACAACGACGAGCAGGGCGATGAATACCAGCAGGCTCCAACTCCGAAACCAAAACGTGATGGCCCCGAACAGCGACATCACGATGCTGGCCAGTATGAAAATCGTGGCTCCCGTCGGGATGCGCACCCACGCGCTGTCTATCAGAGCACCTTGGGCCATGAGCAGGAGCAGCGCCACCATCTGTACCACCACCGCGTTCCAATGATTTTGGCGAAAAACCTGGGCCAGCATCTCCGGGTTGTAGTGCGCTACACTGCGCACGAGGCGGATGTGCATCCGCTCAGTGAGGTAGGTGTCTACCCGCCAGCGGGTAGCGCCCTGCTGGATTTCCCAGAGCGTGGGCAGTCGTTGGCCCGGCACCAGAAGTCGACCGCCGGGGCGCGGCACGAACTGGCGCGGACGCAAAAACGCGCCGATGTCCTTGTTGGTGAAATACAGGTAAGCGGCCAGAAAGCCCACTAAAGCCGCAGTTCCGCAGAGAAAGCCCACCACATTCCACACAATTTCAGCCGTTTGCGTCAATTCATCGTGCCACTGAAACCAAGTCGTGGCCGTCAGGTAGGTGATCAAAAAAGCGAGCGGGATGATGCCGTTATTGAGGCAAAACTTGGTGAACGGCGCATCCAGCGTTGCCAGGAACGGGAAGCGGTTGGCGGCCAGCAGGTAGGTCGTCAGGTTCCAGATCATAAAAAATGCCCCGAACGCCGCCCCGGTCAGGAAGAAACTCCAGAACCCGACTTCGCCCAAGTACTCGGGCGTAAGCATGAGGTAGTGCATCCCGAAAAAACGCCCCACTGCGCCAGTGGTGAGCAGGGCCAAGAACACCCACAGCCCGATCAGCACCATGTGGTTGCGGAAATGCAGGGCGAGCAAGCGGATCGGGAAGGCGAAGTAGAATTGGCGCATGGTGGTCATGGGAGGGTGTGGATTTGTTGAGTTGGGGATTTGGGCATGAGCGTACTCCGGAACGCTGTTTTGGCATGGCGATGGGGCGAGAAACGGCACAAAGTCGGTAAAAATTTTCGCCTAACGGCAGCCCTGCAAGGCCCTGCATCGAAACCGCCCGCGTTCCAAAAGCCTTGCTTAGTTTTGCTGCCAATCAGTGTCCGCAACTTCCAACTCTCGAACTGCAAACTTCAAACTCCCCCCCATGTCCCGTTTTTTGCAACTTCAAACTTTCACCCGCCGTAGCCTCCTCTCCTTCGGCAAGCCTATGGCGAGTAAAAGCGAAGGAGGGTCAAACTTCAAACTCTACGCCCTGCTCGCCGCCCTCGCTCTCGCCCTGCTGGCCCACCACCTGTGGGGTTACGTCGGCCATTTTGGGTTCGATGATGTGCATTACGCCCGGCTCTCTAAGCAGTTAGCCGATGGCGTTTTTCATACTTCCACCGTCGATCACTACACTTTCCGTTGGGGCCTCATCTGGCTCAACGGACTGATGTACAAAGTGTTCGGCATGGGCGATCATGCTTCGGCGATAGTGCCAATGGCCGCTGTGTTGCTCACGATCTGGCTCGTGTGGCTCATGTCGGCACGGCTGCCGCTGGGCGCACGGGCCTTTGCGATGGCCTTCACCGCGCTGAGCGAGTGGGTGTTTTTTTACTCCGACAAGATTATGCCCGACGTGCTGGTGATGCTATGCACGACAGCGGCCATCGCCAGCCTGTGGCAGCACCGATGGGGTAGTTGGCAGGAGCGGCCCCGACAGGCTGCGCTGGCAATGGTGGCAAGCCTCGTCGCTGGTTTTTTGTGCAAGGAAACAGTGCTGCTCACGCTGCCGCTGTTCGCGTGGCTGCTGTTGGCCGATGTCTGGCAAGGCGAGCGGCGCAGGTTCTGGGGCTGGGCCGCGCTCTTCGGGTTGGCTGGCGCAATGCTCTACCTAACAACGATTTATGCCCTGACGGGCGATGCGCTGGCGCGGTTCAAGTCCATCGCGGCCAACAGTTATTTCAGCGCGTGCAGCTACGATCAGTTGCCCATCGAGTATCTGTGGCGGCGCATCGGGCGCGACCTGTGGCGGGTATTTTTCGAAACGGGCGTGGCGGTGGGCTGGGTGTTCCTGCTGCCCGCGCTGCTGCTGCGCCGCCGCTGGCGCGACCTGCTGCAAGCCCGCACGGAGCCAGATTTTCTGCTGCTCTGCGCCGCCGCCCTGCTGCTGCTGAGCAATTTTATGACCATCTCGCCCACCGCCTACCTACCGCTTTGCCCCGACATCCGGCACTACCTTTTTGCGGTGCCGCTGCTGGGGCTCGCCGCTGCCGCTGGCGCGGCAGAGTTGGTGGGAAAACCGGTGGCGGCGCGGC
>JAYSUY010000442.1:0-14123 GCA_043718855.1 Saprospiraceae bacterium
GTCAGGAGTGCTGAACTTTTAGGGAATAGGCTTTGCGGCCCAAATAAACGATGGCCAAACAGAGTGTGTAGGTCAGGGTAGCGGTCATAGCAGTTGCAGTTGTTGGTGAGTGTAAGTTGATTATGCGTTGCAGCGACTCTCGCCGTGCATCGGCAGAGGAACGAGGGGCTGCGCAGAAACGCTGCCGGGGAGTGAAATTTTTTAAAAAATTTTTTACCAGCCGACCCGCGCCGCCAATATACCAGCTGCTACTGCAGCATTCAGCGATTCGGCTTTGCCCATTGGGTGCCGGGGTATGGTGAGCCGGTGCGTGAGCAGCGCCTCCACCTCCGGGCTGATGCCGCGGCCCTCGTTGCCGATGACCAGCAGCCCATGAGAAGGAAGGGGCATCTCAAACATATTTTGCCCGCCCAGCACCGCACCCATCACCGCGATGCCGGGAGCAGCAGCGAGCAGCGCGGCGAGCGGAAGTTCGGCTGTGCGGATGCGCAGCACCGCCCCCATGCTGGCTTGCACCACTTTCGGGCTGAACACGTCGGCACAATCGGGGGAACAGAACACGGCGGGCATACCGAACCAGTCGGCGGTGCGGAGTATTGTGCCTACGTTGCCGGGGTCTTGCAGGCCGTCGAGGTAAAAACAGATTGAAGTTTGAAGTTTGAGGTTTGAGGCAGCAGCCGAGGTCTCGAAGTCGGTCGGCATGTCGGCCACCGCCAGTACGGCATTGGGGGTGCTGAGGGTAGATATCTTTTTTAGTTCGGCCTCGCTCACGAGCGTTGCTCTTTCCCCAAAAACCGACATCGCGGCGGCGTTTTGCTCCATCCAAGGGGCGGTAGCGAACAGTGCCGATACGCCGATGTGCTGCTGGGTGAGCAGTTCGACCACCATTTTCTCACCCTCCACGACGAACTTTCGGTACTTTTGCCGATACTTTTTGACTTGCAAAGCCCTCAGCAATTTGGATTGGTTGTGAGAAAGCATGGCGAGGGGAATGATGAATGGTGTAATGATAAATGATGAATGACTACATAAGCCGAGGCAAGCGGCCAATGACGAAATGACCTCAATGACGACCATGACTTCAATGACGACCATGACACGATGACGAACTACGCTTTCCGCTTCTTGGCTCCGTTTTTTCTGCTGCTGCTCCTGAGCGCGTGCAATGTTACGAAGCATTTGGACAAGGCCAAAGATGAGCGTCTGCTGTGGGCCAACAGCATCGAACTGAAAACCGAAAAGTCGCTGAGTTTCGGAGAAAAAACGCCGCTTTTGTACGAATTGGGCGCGTACTACAAGCAAAAGCCAAACAAGCGCGGCTTTTTCGGGTTGCTGCCTGTGCGCCTCTGGCTCTTCTACAGGTACAAAGACAGAGATTCAAAATTTGCCCGCTGGACCATCCGCAAGCAGGCGGAGCCACCCTCCATCTACGACGAAGCGCTGACGCAAAAAACAGCCAGCAACTTGGAGAACGTGATGCGCCAGCGCGGCTACTTCCGCGCCCAAAGCGGTTACAAAACCGATACACTGAGCCGCCACAAAATCAAGGTGGACTACTGGCTGAACCTCGGGCCGCTCTTCACCATTGATACGGTAAAATTTGCCAGCCGCGACAGCCAGGCGCTGCAAATCCTGTACATCAACGGCAACAACTCGCTGCTGCGCAGCGGAGACGCGCTGGATGCACGCGTCGTCGATCAGGAGCGGCTGCGGGTCACTTCGGAGATGAAAAACCGGGGCTACGCTTACTTCACGCCCAATTTCGTGCGCTTCAACGGCGACACCATCGGCACCCGCAGCAACGTGGAGATTGAGATCGTGCCGCCCAGCGACACTTCGGTACACAGGCAGTACACCATCAACCAGATTTTAGTGCGGGTGGGGCTGGTGCCCAATTTTTCCTTCATCCGAAAGGATCAGATGCTGAACGATGTTTACTTCGTGAGCGCAGATACAGCATTCAGTATCAAGCCCGAACGCTTGTTCGATGCCATCGCCATTCGCCCCAGTTGGCCTTACCGTCAGATGGATTTTGACAAGACGCAGCGCGACCTCAACGCGCTGGGCATCTACAAATTCGTGACGGTGAAGCCGGTGCCAGACAGCACCGACAACACGAAAATCAATGTGGACATCGCACTTTCTCCCAACAAGAAACTGACGATGGGAGCCGATATAGACCTGAACTCTTCAACCAGCAGCAGCGGTTTGGCACGCAACCTGATCGGTATCGCCAGTTCGCTCAACTTCAAAAATCGCAACGTGTTCCGAGGCGCGGAACACTGGCAAAGCAATGTGCAGTACAACATTGAGTTCGATGTGGCGACGAGCAACCGCTTTATTTTTTCCCAGGAGTTTGAGTGGCGCAACGACCTGGTTTTCCCTCGTTTTTTTGATTACCTGCATACTTGGGAGACGCTGCACCAGATGCGCATGGGCAAAAAACGATTGGTGGGCAACTCGCTACTGGCCCGTATGAAATCGGAAGGTCAAGCGCGTTTTTCCCTGAATTACAACTACTTAGAGGTGTTCGACCTGTACAATTACAACCTCGTGAACGCTTCGTTCGGCTATGACCTGCGCACCAACTCGGAACATCAGTACACGATTGACCACATCGGGGTGGACGTGCTGCGCCCCCAAACTTACGAGCGCTTCAACACCATTTTTGGGAAAAACGAATTCCTGAAAAGCAGTTTTGGTAACCAACTTTTTACGGGTTTTTTACTCCGCTCGTTCTCGTACACCTACGCTACGCGCAACAACCGCTTCGGAGAGCGCTGGCTCTATCGGCTCAACACGGACCTGTCGGGCTTGGAGGAATTTGCACTCAACGGCTTGTGGGCCATCCCATTCGGCAAACAGCGCTGGACGATTGACAACCTGGACTTTTCGAAATACCTGCGCTTGGACATGGATGCGGTGTACACCCGAGACTTCAATACTCGGCTGACGGCTGCGGTGCGCATCGGCTCAGGAGTGGTGGTGCCTTTCGGCGATACGAAGGCTGCTCCCTATGTCAAGCAGTTTTTTTCTGGCGGGCCGACCAGTCTGCGGGCTTGGAGCATCCGCGAACTGGGGCCGGGCGGCTTTTTCGACTCGTCGTTGTCGCAGGTGCGGCCTTTTTACCAAGCGGGCGATTTTCGTTTTGAGGTGAACGGCGAACTGCGCTTCCCGATGTTTTGGTGGGTGAAAGGCGCGGTGTTTCTCGATATGGGCAACATCTGGACGCTGCGCTCGGACCCTGACCGACCCAACTCGCAACTGCGCTGGGACTCGTACAAAAACATCGCCATCGGCACGGGCCTCGGCCTGCGCTTCGATTTCAGTTACTTCGTGCTGCGCTTCGATGCAGGGCTGCAACTTCGCCGTCCGTACAGCACCTCCGAACAGCCGGGGTACTGGGTGCCGAACCGTTTCAGTCACCTGCAATTCAAGGATTTTCGACCCAATTTGGCGGTAGGGTACCCGTTCTGAGCAGGTTTGAGGTATGAGTTATGAGGTATGAGGTATGAGTTAGGCGGGGCGCGCCAACGCTCCGATTCGTATTGGGAGCAAGTAAAACCTACCTTTGCCTGCTTTTCAAGGAGTTTGGAGAAAATGATCCGTGTTGCAAAATTGCCCAAGTTTCAGATTTACAGCCAGTTGTGTGCTACCTAACTCATAACTCATAACTCATAACTTCTAACTCCTACCTCATAACTACTTACCGCTACCGACAACAAGAAAATGAGCCAAGAACACCAGCATACTGACGAGCCGATTCCTCCCGACCCACCGTCAGGCGCGGCTGTGGTTGTGCCGCCACCGCTTGCAGTAGGCGAAGGCGAAGAAGATGAGGAGATGACGAACGAAGATTACTTCGAGCGGCACGAAATTGTGGCTGATCCCAAGCAGTCGATTATCCGCCTCGATAAGTTCCTGACTGACAGGCTGTCGCGCAGTACGCGGAATAAAGTACAAAACGCGATCCGCAGCGGCTCAGTGAAGGTAGATGCCCGTGAGGTGAAGCCGAACTACAGGGTAAAACCGGGCAACGTGATCTCGCTGGTGCTGCCGAAGGCGCTCGACGAGGTGTTCAACATCGTGCCGCAAAATATCCCGCTGAACATCGTGTACGAGGACGAGGATGTGATGGTGATCAACAAACCTTTCGGCCTCGCAGTACACCCCGGCGTAGGCATCCCCAACGGTACCCTTGTGAATGCGGTGGCTTGGCACTTGCAGGAACAACTCAAAATCCGCGAACTGCCGGTGTTGGCTGGCAATGAAAAGAGCCGTGCAGGCATCGTACACCGCATTGACAAGGACACGACGGGTTTGATGGTGGTGGCAAAAAACGATTTTGCCATGTCTCACCTCGCCAAGCAGTTTTTTTACCACACCATCGAACGGAAATACAATGCGCTGGTGTGGGGCGACCCCGACCGCAACGACGGCACGGTGCGCGGCAACATCGGGCGCAACCCCAACGACCGTCGGCTGTTCATGGTGTTTCCCGAAGGGGAGGAGGGCAAGTGGGCTGTGACGCACTGGAAGGTGCTGGAGCGGTTTTACTACTGCGCCCTCGTGGAGTGCCAGTTGGAGACGGGGCGCACGCACCAGATCCGCGTCCACATGAAATTCATCGGCCACACGCTCTTCGGCGACCCTCGCTACGGTGGCAACCAAATCCTGAAAGGCACGCTCTACTCTAAGTACAAACAGTTCGTAGAGCACAACTTGGCTCTCTTGCCTCGCCAAGCCCTGCACGCCAAAGTGCTGGGCTTCGAGCACCCGCGCACGGGCGAGCGGCTCCGCTTCGAGTCGGATTTGCCCGATGACATACAGCAGGTGGCCGAACGTTGGCGCACGTACACGCGGGCGAGAGAGGCGGCTGGAAATGAAGAACGTTAAAACAGAAACTAAGAATCATGGAAAAGACATACCACAAGGTCATCAGCGGGGACAGCCGCCGGATGGAAGAATTGAGGGACGAGAGTATGCACTTGATCGTCACTTCTCCACCATACTGGCAGTTGAAAGACTACGGCACGGAAAACCAGATTGGTTTTCACGACGATTACGAAACGTACATCAACCACCTCAACCTCACTTGGCAGGAGTGCAACCGTGTGCTGCACCCCGGTTGTAGGCTATGCATCAACATCGGCGACCAGTTCGCTAGGTCGGTTTATTATGGCCGCTACAAAGTGATTCCTATCCGCACCGAAATCATCAAGTTTTGCGAAACGATAGGGCTGGACTACATGGGCGCGGTCATTTGGCGAAAAGTAGCCACCACCAACACCACTGGTGGAGCTTCCATCATGGGTAGTTTCCCGTACCCGAGGAACGGCATCCTGAAAATTGATTATGAGTTTGTATTGATTTTCAAGAAACAAGGCAACGCCCCGAAGCCTACCGCAGAGCAAAAAGAGCATTCCAAAATGACAACCGAGGCGTGGAACGAGTATTTCAGCGGGCATTGGAATTTCAGCGGGGTGCGGCAAGACAACCACTTGGCGATGTTTCCCGAAGAACTGCCGAAGCGCCTGATTAGGATGTTTTCGTTCGCTGGCGAGAATGTGCTCGATCCTTTTCTGGGCAGCGGGACTACTGTGCTGGCTGCAAAAAACTTGGGGCGCAATTCCGCCGGGTACGAGATCAACCCGGCTTTTGTACCGATCATCCAGCAGAAGTTGGGCATCAACGACAACACACTTTTCAAGGACGCACGGTTTGATTTTGTCCAACAGAAACCCTTTGAAGCCGATTTTGAAACCCAAATCAAGCGGCTGCCTTACATCTTCGTTGACCCACTCCGCTTGGACAAAAAAATTGATGTCAAAAAACTACAGTTTGGCTCCAAGATAGACTCGAACGGAGGAGAGAAAAGGGAAGAGTTTTTCACTGTAAAAGAAGTGCTCAGCCCCGAATTGGTGCGCCTGAACAACGGCCTGACCGTGCGACTCATCGGCATCCAGCAAGACCAGAACAAAAACGGCAAGGCCACCGAGTTTTTAAAAGAAAAGACAAAAGGGAAAAAGGTGTTTGTCAAATTTGACGCGACCAAACACGACAGCGACAACAACCTGATGGTGTATCTGTACTTGGAAAACAAGACTTTTTTGAACGCCCATTTGATCAAAAAAGGGCTGGCTTTGGTGGACAACTCTATTGATTTTCGGTACAAAACTAAGTTCAACACACTACTTCATGGCTAAAAGACAGATCAAACGGCACTCTATGGATTTTGGCAAAAAGGAAAAAGTCTTGAACTACGCCTGCCAAGCCTATCAACTTTCCCGGCCCAACAAAGTGGGCACGGTGATGGCGTTGATCCGCGAATGCCAGCCCAAAACTATTGAGGAATGGGAGCAGTGGTACTTTGAGAACGCCCACACAAGTGAGAAGCAACCAGTAAAAATCACCCAAGAAAGCATAGCCGAACTTGGTCAGCGGCTGCACTGCAAGATCACCCAAACAGTGATACCGGAATGGAAGGAAGCGTTCAACAGCCTGACGCTGCAAGATTGCATTGACTATATCCACAACCTGACCATCAATCGAACCTTCGACGGTTTCGTGAGGGAAAAGTCGGTTGTCTACGATGTGCTGGCAAAGCGTTTTCCGTCGGTACGTTTTGAAGAAAGCCCGCCCGAATTGGACCACTCAGGCGATGTTGATTTCCTCGGTTACGTCGGGGAGAAAGCCTTTGGCCTTCAAATCAAACCCGTCACGGCTCGCTCGAACTTTGGCAATTACTCGGTTTCAGAAAGGATGAAATCTGGTTTCGCCCACTTCGAGGCCGACTTCGGCGGCAAGGTATTCATCGTGTTCAGCCTTGATGGAGAGGTGGGGAATGAGACGGTATTGACACAGATTGAAGACGAGATTCAAAAGTTGAAAACATAAGGTTCTCAACCCAACCATTTAAGTATGGAAAACATGATTTTGGACATGGACACATGTGTCTACTCCTCTGGCGTATATCTGCGTCCCCAATTGATAACGACCGATGTTGGGGAACAAATCTGGGTATGGCGAGTGTCCGCTTTTGAAGAACCTTCTTATGTAGAAGGTGGCTTGGAGATTGACCTCAGAGAGTATGCACCCACAATGGAAGAACTCTTCAACAGGCCCTCCCTGATAGAACTGAACACCTGATACCGACTTGCCTCCCGCCATGCACCACGCCCACCCCTACCTCAAAAACGACCTCCTCGCCGACCTGCTCCGCCCCCGGCGCATCGTCTTCATCGTGAACCCCAAAGCGGGCACCAACTTGCAGCGACACATCCGGGAGAGCGTGGACAAGTACCTCAACCACAAGCGTTTCGAGTACGGATTCAAGTTTACCGAACGCGCCGAACACGCCCGCGAACTCGCCCTTGAATCGGTGGCCGAAGGCTACGACATCGTGGCAGCGGTGGGCGGCGATGGCTCCATCAACGAAGTGGCCTCTGCACTCGTGGGTACTTCTGCGGTGCTGGGCATTGTGCCAGCAGGCTCCGGCAACGGCCTCGCCATGCACCTCGGCTATGGCCGAGAGTTGGACGAAGCCATCCAAAAACTCAATTTCACAGAAGAAAAAACCATCGATGTCGGTATGCTCAACGGTCGGCCATTCGTCAACCTTGCAGGCATCGGGTTCGATGGTTTGGTGAGCAACCTGATGAAAGGCAGCCACTGGCGCGGCTTCGTGCCGTACTTCCTCAAATCCGTAGAAGCCGGCCTGACCTACACCCCCAAAATCTGCCGCATCGAACTGGACGACCGGGTGATCACCGAAAAATGCTTCGCCATCACCATCGCCAACGGCCCGATGTACGGCTACAATTTCCAGATTGCCCCCGATGCGCAGATGGACGACGGCCTTTTCGAGGTAGTTGTGCTGAAAGACACCCCGCGCTGGCAATACTTCGCCGCTGTACCCTCCATGCTCAACGGCAAAATCTACGATGCCGAGTTCGTCGAGCACTTCACCTCCCGCCGGGTGCGCATCAGTGCTGAAGGCAAAAATTACGTCCACCTGGATGGCGAGGGCTTGGTGGTGAATGGCGACCTGAATTTTGAGATAAAAGCGAAAGCACTCAAGATATTGGTACCCCGAAAATTGGACTGAGTGCCATTCTGTCACCCCCTGTTCGCTGGCACAATTCCTGCAACCGCTCCTGTTCTATCTAAGGTTCGATTTTTTTAAAACAGCCATCGGAGCACATATTTTTTTTGGGAAAAACGGTGTGCGATTTGGTGTCAACTCATTTCTCCATGCCGCATCCGCTCGCAGAAAAAACAGCCGTTCCATCGGCAGCCGCCCAAGAACTGGCCGCTCGTTTTGTCGAAACCTACTCCCGCAATATTTCCTCCAACACCACAGGTCTGCATCAGCAGGCGGGCGACTACGCCTTGCTTGACGCATACTCCCAGACGGTGGTGCGCGTAGCCCAGCAAGTCAGCCATGCGGTGGTACACCTGAAAATTCAGAAAAAACAGCCTACCCAGCAAGCCCGCCAACAACAGCCAAATGGCCAAAATGGAGGTACTGGGAGCGGTTTTATCATCAGCACTGACGGTTTTGTGGTCACCAACAGCCACGTCGTGAACGGTGCTGACCACATTGAAGCCAACTTGGCTGATGGCCGTTCGTACACGGCCCAAGTGGTGGGCGACGACCCCGCCACTGATATCGCGGTGGTGAAGATTGATGGCGACAACTTGGCTACAGCTTCCTTCGGAGCCAGCGACCGCTTGCAGGTGGGCCAAATTGCTATCGCTATTGGTAATCCTTTTGGTTTTCAGTATTCGCTCACAGCAGGGGTGGTGAGTGCGTTGGGCCGCACCTTGCGCACCCAGACGGGGCGGCTGATCGATGATGTGATTCAGACTGACGCTGCGCTCAATCCCGGCAATTCAGGCGGGCCGCTGGTCAATTCTCAGGGCCAGGTGATCGGGGTGAACACGGCTGTGATCCTGCCCGCGCAGGGGCTATGCTTCGCGGTGTCTGCCAATTTGGCGCAATTCGTAGTGGGCAAACTGATCCTGCAAGGCAGGGTGCGCCGAGGCTACTTGGGCATTGGCGCACAGGCGGTGCCGCTGCCGCCCAAGATGGTGGACCTGTTGCGTGGTGCGGCTCCTTCGGGGCGCAACTGGGAAGGTGCAGGGGGGATTCTCATCCAAAGTGTAGAAGCCGATGGCCCAGCCCAAATCGCTGATTTGAGGGTTGGCGATGTGGTCGTGCAATTCGAAGGCAAGCCCGTGAACTCAATTGATGATTTGCACAAGTCTCTGGACGAGAACACGATAGGCCGCTCTATTCAACTCTGGGTGCTGCGCGACGGTGGGCTTAAAAACTTGGAAATTGTACCGAAGGAGATGAATTAGGCATTTCGCACTCCGGCCTCCAGGCCCTTTACCTCCTCTTCGGTCATGCGCAGCCGCTCGCGGCAGAACCGGATGAGTTCGCTGGCACGGGCAATTTTGGCCGTTAGGTCGTCGATATTGACGGCTTCGCTCTGCACCTCCTGCATGATGTGCTGCAATTCCGCATAAGCCGATTCGTAGGTGAGTTTTGCTTCCTGTTTTTTCATAAATCTGTGGTGTGGCAGGTATGGTAGCACGGCGTTCACGCCGTCGGGACAAGGGGCGTTTACGCCCCTAAATTTACCCCAGAAGGCGGTATCATCGCCGTAAACGGCGCATCTCCCGACGGCGTAAACGCCGTGCTACCGCCCTACTTTTCAAACCAGACTTTCTCTTGGTTGTCCACGTCGCCGTTGTAGTTGATGAAAATTTCCGCGCCAGCGGGGATTGGCTTAATGCAGTAAAAGTCTATGGTTCGGGCTTCGAAATCCATACCGTACTCCGCGTTGGGCTGGTAGGAGTGGTTGTAGAGTGAGCCGTATCCGAGGCACAGCGCGTACCACTCGTCCGTTTCTCCCCAGTCGAAATAGTAGTCGTCAAGCACCGTCTGGCGCACATGGTGCAGTTGGCTTTGGGGAAAAAGCAGGATGGGACACACCTCAATGACTTCACCCTCCTCGATGTCTCGTGCGGCAAAAACGCCCTGTCCGTGTACTTCGGAGTAGGCGACGTAGATGGAGGCTTGCTGGATGCTCAAAAGTGAGGAGTAAGAGGTGAGGAGTGAGGAGTGAGAGGCGACACACTCAGCAGTTCATCGTTTATGGTTCATGGTTCATGGTTGACGCTTGCTACCAATCCCCGCCCGCGCCGCCGCCGCCAAAACCGCCGCCACCGAAATCGCCACCACCACCCATACCGCCGCCGTCACCCCAGCCGCCGCCGCCACTTCCACCACCAAAACCGCCACCACCGATCCACCAGCCGCCGCCGCCACCGTCAAACGGCCCGCGAGAGCGGCGTGATAGACCTCTACCGGAGTGCGTGTACATCGTGCCTTGCCGTTTTGCTCTTCGGTAGAGCAGGATGAAAAACACGATGAAAGCCGCAAAAATGACCAAAACGATCCACCCGCCGCCATCATCAGAAGATTTTGCGTCGTCCTTGAATTCGCCAGCAAGCGCCTTGATGATGTCGTCGGTGCCAGCATTGATGCCCTCGTAGTATTGTTGCTGGCGGAAAAATGGGGCCATCGTGTTGCGGATGATGCGCCCAGCCGTGATGTCAGGTAGAGCACCTTCGGTGCCATAGCCGGTGGCAATAAAAATGCCCCGGTCGGGCGCTTCGCTCTTGACGAGCATCAGCACGCCGTTGTTTTTGTCCTTGCGCCCGATGCCCCAGCGATTACCCAACTCAATGGCGTAGGTGGTCTTGTCGTAGTCGCCCAAGTCGGGCCGTATCATCACCACCACCTGCGTGGAAGTGCTGTCCCAGTAGCGGCGCAGCTTGATTTCCAGCGCGTTGCGTTGGCCCTCAGAGAGCCAGCCCGCGTAGTCGTGGACGTACACGGCGGGTTCCGGTTTGGGCGGAAACAGGTTGGCATCGCTCTGCGCATTTGCACTCAGCGTCAGCAGCAGTAGCACGGCTGTTAGCCATTGGCTGTTAGCCGTTGGCCGCTTCAAGCCAATAGCCAACGGCCAATAGCCAACGGCTAACCATAGATAATCTCATCAGGAAGTTCATTGTCGTCGTGGTTTTCATCGGAGGGGAAATGTTGGCGCAATTGGTCGCCGATGAGTTGAATGACATGGCACACGCCTTCGGCCTTTTCGTCGCGCTGCAAGTGTTCGCGCAGGAGGCGTTTTTCGGTTTCCCAAAATTGGAAGCCAACCCGCTCGTGGATGCCTGTGTCGCCCCAGATGGCGAAGTGGCGCGACTTTTCGGCCAAGTAGAGCAGCACCGCGTTTCGCTGTTTGGTGTTGAACATCCCGAACAACTGGAACAACTCCGAGGCCCGCTCCACCGGGTGGTCGCGCAAGCAAAAATCTTCCACAAAAATGCGGATCTCGCCGCTGGTACCCCGCTCTGCTGTGCGTATCGCGGCAGTAATGCGGGCTTCCTCGTCTTGGGTGAAAAGCATATTTTCAAAAAGTTATGAGTTATGAGTTATGGGTTGTGGCAACCTCGTAACTCATAACTCCGACCTCATAACTCAGAATTTTACTTCCGGTGCTTTTTCTGAGCCTGCTGCCGCTTGGAAGTAGCCCTTGGGCGAGAAGCCGAACATACCCACGATGAGGTTGGTCGGGAACTTGCGGATGTAGGCGTTGTAGTCGTTGACCGACTCGTTGAATTTTTTGCGCTCCTGCGTGATGCGGTTTTCGGTGCCTTCCAGTTGCTTTTGCAAATCCATGAAATTCTGGTTGGCCTTCAAGTCCGGGTAATTCTCAGTCAGCACCATCAGGCGCGAGAGTGCACCAGACAGCCCTTGCTGGGCTTGCTCAAAACGCTGGATGTTCTCTGGAGTGAGGTTGTTGGGGTCCACTTTGATTTGCGAAGCGGAGGAACGGGCCTCAATGACGGCGGTCAGGGTGGACTGCTCAAAGTTGGCGTAGCCTTTCACGGTGTTCACGAGGTTGGGTATCAGGTCGGCGCGGCGCTGATACTGGTTTTCTACCTGCGACCAAGCGGCCTTCACGCCTTCGTCTTTGTTGACCGCAGTGTTGTACGAACCGCACATGCTGAAGATGAACAATGCGGCTACGCCAAGCAGGATGAGGGGGAGGTACTTGCGAAATTCTGTCATGGTTTGAGTTGTGTGTTGTGTGCGAAGTTTTGTTGCTGATGCCTTGGCTGAGTAGCGTTTTTTTGAGCCATCGGGCCAAATCGGGAGCGAAAGTAGGGGTTAAATGTTTTTTGTAGCCCAAAGTTTCGGCTATGGCTGGTTTGCCGACGAGGGGAGCCAGCCAAACGACAAAACCCCGCCGGGCGCGAGGCCAAGCCATTGGGGCGAGTTGCCACGACGTAAGCACATGGGCGCAAAAAGGAAAAGCCCCAAGTGTTGCACCGGGGCTTTCGTATTAAGTAGTCAACAGAAAGTAATAGAGTATTTGTTGTCGTAAAGTTTGATGATGTTGACGACAGCCCTTTCCAACGTATCGGCAGAATCGTAGTCCATTATTTCGAGCCAATTTTGTTTGATCCTGCGCCAGAGGATTTCAATTCGATTCAACTCAGAGCAATAGGGTGGCAAGAATTGAAAGAAGAGATTTTGCTGGTTCCAGGTTTTCATTCTTTGTTTGACGATTGCAGACTTGTGGAATGAGGCGTTGTCGATGACTACAATGTTCTTGACGGAAGTGTCTTTGATTTGCTGTGTGATGAAGTGGTCCACATGAGCGATGAAAGCAGCAGAGTCCATTGCTCCTTTTTGGGAATAGGCCTCCAAGGTGTTGTCTGTGCTGAGAAACCCGGCCACGGTCATGACGTTCCCACGCTGGGCGGGCAAAAAGACATCTTTGGCCTGATTTTGCGGCGGGAGCCAGGCATAAACGGCGTTTGGGTTCAAGTTGAAACCACTTTCGTCATAAAACCAAAGCCGTATCCGCCCTTGTTCTGCTTCGAGGCACAAGTGTTCAATCTCTGCCTTGAAAAACTCGAACAAGCCCGCATCGCGCTTGCTCTTCAGGCTTTTACGCACCCGGCGCCAAGTGAACTGGGCAGATTTCAGCACTTGTTTGACCATCCAAGGGCTAATGGACTTGCCCAACTCGACTGCACGTTGATGGGTCCAAAAAAACCAAGTTGACTATGCCCGTGAGGGCTGTGTCTAAAAGGCTTTTTTTTCGGATTCCTTCAACATCGCTGGTCGGCCGCTTCGAGGAATATCGCTCAACTTCGACAAATCCTTTGGGTCCCATCGCTTGAACCAAAGGCTAATCGTATCGGCTTTGACGTGAAAAAGGGCGGCTAAGTCCATTCGGTCTCGACCTTCCATGCTCCACAGTATCGCTTGGGCGCGTTGGACAGATCGCGAATCCTTACTTGTTCGGATGAAGGAGCGTAAAATAACTTTATCCGATTCATTACCTGTTAGGTAGCATTTTTTATTCATCCCCAAAGGTAAATACAAGCCCATCAAACCCACGGTTATTTACTACTGAATACTTAAGTGGTCGAAATTGGGTATTGCGCCATTAGTTCATGGAAACCCAAAACCCTGCTTTCGTCTGGTTGACTATTGAGGGTCTGGCCTTTTGCCATTTCAATCATTTTGCGCCAAACTACGGCAGCCCCAATCGTTCACCGCGTTACCTTTGGCCACCTGTTCTGATGCAAATAGTGCAGGCCCGTCCTACATGACACGACTCATCCTACCCTTCGTCCGCTGGGCAACCTGCCTCGCTATTGCCACTTTTTTGACCTCATCTGTGTCCGCCCAGTCTGACCGCACACCTCGTGAGACCGCTCTTCTTTTCCTTCGAGAAAACCCTACTCAATTCAACCTTTCTGCCCAAGATGTGGCCGATATCAAGGTGGCCGACGAGTACCGAACCGAGGATTTGGGCATCACCCACGTTTGGCTTCAACAGCAGCATCTGGGCATACCAGTCTTCAATGCTCTGTTTGGTCTACATGTCAAAACCGACGGCGAGGTGCTGCACACCGGCCACCGTTTTGTGTCTGACTTGAAATCACGGATCAACACCAATTTGCCTGCCCTCAGCGCTCAAACTGCGCTCCAAATGGCGATGATACACCTCGGTTTTGAGGGATTCGAG
>JAYSUY010000443.1:0-1758 GCA_043718855.1 Saprospiraceae bacterium
CTCTACGGCGTTGAAAAAAGCGTCGTGTATCTTCGACTGCGGCGGGCTGACCCGGTACTCCCGCTTCCAGATGGGGCGGCCGTCGGGCCGCACTTTCAGCAGCAGGCCGGTCTGGCCGTTCTTGTTGATGGTGTCGAGTTCGTAGCCGCAGACGAGGTAGTTGCCATCGGAGATGGGCAGCATCCGGTCGGGCGATGCGTTGAAATTGTTGCCGAACGAGATAGAATCGATGATTTCCCCAGATGGGTCAATTGTCCAGAAATAGTAATGGTCGAAATCATCTACCGTGTTGTAACTCTTATGCCCAGAGATGAGGTAGTTGCCATCCGCCAGTGCTGTGATGTCATGCCCCGGGTTGCTATACTGCTTGTGCTCCCACACTGGGTAGGTTTTCGCCCACTCTTCCTTTCCATCGGCATCAGTCTTGAAGATGACCATCTCGATCAGTTGCTCGCCCCAGGGGGGGCAGCCGTTGCAAAAGCCGTCGTACTTGGTGAAACACAGCAGGAGGTAGCCCCCGTCGGGGGTCTGTGCGAGCGACCAGCCGTAGTGGTTCTTGTTGTAGTCGGTGGTGTAGATTTTGCGAAATACTTGATCGCCGAGACTGTCTATCTTGACCAAGATGACCCTTCCCCGATCAGAAAAATCGTCTTTGAACACCCATCCGATCAGTGCGAAGCCTCCATCCTTCGTGCCGATCATCTTGCCTGAATTTTCGGACCAAGTTGGATATCCGTAGTCCCTTGTCCAAAGGGTATCGCCCGTTTGGTTGGAAACTTTTGCGAAGAAATGCTGTGTATCGTAGGTAGAATCAGTAGGAAAAACAAGTATTGTACCTTCTACCATCGAGAAATTGTGATCAATTCCGATCAAGTTAGTGGTATTCCCAAGAACATCCTGTTTGAGCGGGATTGACTTTTTCCAGGCTAACGTGCCGTTTTGATCTAACTGAACGAGCAGAAACATGGGGGCTGGCAAGAAAGGGTCGTGTCCACCTGCCAAAAGTAAATTGCTCGATCCATTCTGCCTTACCACACTAATAAGGTAATCAAATTGGTGCTCGTAATCAACCTGAACGCTCCATGTTTGAGCGCTGCTCGCCCTAACAAGGGCGAGCAGTGCCAATGTGATCACTTTGCGCATCGCGATCAGTCTTGAAAATGAGTTAACTTCCCATGATAGACCTTGCCTTGCGCAGTGGTAGAACCCACCAGCGAACTGGCTTGCAATCTTTTCATAATCAGCGATTTTATTGTTTCAGAATTTTTTCTACTCCCCACCCCTTCGTCGTCCGCACCTGCACCACATACACCCCCGCAGGCTGCTCCGCGAGGTTCAGAACGCACCCGCGCCAGCCCGCGCTGCGCAGGTACTGCACATCCGACACCGTGCGCCCCTGCACATCCAGCACCCGCACGCCCAGCAGCACCGCCTCCGGGTCGGAGAGCGCGAGGCGCACTTCACCGCTGGTCGGGTTGGGAGAGAGGGAAAGGCCGACCGCGCCGGGGCCGGGCGGGTCGTGCGCAGCGGTGGTCGTGCTGTCGCAGCCCGGCTCCAAGCAGCCGAGAGAGTCCACGCGGATGACCCAGGCGTTTTGGTAGGTACTGTCCTCGATAGGCCCATAGGCGCGCCCGCACACCACGAAGCCCCGGTCGGGCATCTCTACGGCGTTGAAAAAAGCGTCGTGTATCTTCGACTGCGGCGGGCTGACCCGGTACTCCCGCTTCCAGATGGGGCGGCCGTCGGGCCGCACTTTCA
>JAYSUY010000444.1:0-4750 GCA_043718855.1 Saprospiraceae bacterium
CATTTTCGAGCAGCGAGCCGTCGTGTTGGCGTTTTTTGGCCCGTTTAATGAGTTTTTTGCCGCCGTCTTTCTCTTCTTCCAGCCCGATGACGTAAAGCAGTTCTTCATAAAACTGCTTGTTGAGGGCGTTGCTGTCGTTGGCGAAGGGCTTTTTGAGCAGGTGTTCCGACGAGAAAATTTTGTAGAGATCGAGCAGCGCGTCATCGTCGGCGGTGTCGGTGTTGCGCACGATGTCGCGGTAATCCGACAGCCGGAAGTGTACACAATCCAGCGCGGGCAGTTCTTTTTCAAAAAACGGGGCGGCTATTTCTTTGTAAAACCAGTCGGTGCCGGGTGCGCCGAGGCGGCCATCCTGCCAATCCGTGTAGTTTTTGAGGAGTTTTTTGTTGCTGTACACCTGCTGCTCGAAGTCGGCGGCATCAAACACGAACCAGTCGTCGGTATTGGTCACCACGAGTCGCTTGATGTCGCGGTTGTCGGCCAGCTGCCGCTCGGCGAGGTAGTATCGTAGCAGTTCGTGGAGTGCCTTGGCATTGGGCTTTTCTGCCGAGATCATTTCCGCCCGATTGGCGGGCCGCTTCACTTCGAGGATCACAGCCACCGCGTCTTTGGCCGAGTGGCCATGATGGATCGCCAAATCCTGCCGGTCGCGGGTGTTGAGGTAGTGCTCATCGCGGTACCAAGTGCTTTTCAGGAAATCGGCCACGAGGTTCTTGACGTGTTCTTCGCTCTCGGCAGCGGCCTCATCGAGACGGCTTTGCAGCAAAACGAACTGCGTTTTGAACACATTGATGCGGTCTCGCCCGATGCTTTGGGCACGGAAGGCGGGCGCGAGCGATTTGGCGGGTGTGAGGATGTTGAGTTGCATGGCGTAGGTGGGGTGGTTGCCCACCGGGCAAATGTACTACGCCCTTGTTGTGCCAGATTGGCTTGTCTTCTCCGCTGCGAAATTATTTGAGCGTCGTGTTTTTCAGAGCGTAGCGCTGCATGGCACGACGCTCAATGCCTACTGAATCTTCACCGGGAACGTCACGTCAAAATCCACGTCGCCACCTGGGTTGTTCAGGTCAGATTTGCTGGTCGGCTCATGGTGCAGTTTGATGTTCACCGAGCCTGCTCCCGTGTTGACGACCCATCGCGTCTTCAGGCCGAACTTCTCGTTGTTGCCGTCCGCATCATCGTAGGCCAGTTGGGCGAGCGTGGTTCTGGTCAGTTTATACACAAAAAGGTGAACGTTCTTCTCCGCCTTGATTTCCTCCGTCAATTCCGTCGTCCCATCGAAAATGCGCAGTTCGCCCACAAGCGAGTTGGCCGTGCCAGCCAGACTTTGTGGCAGCAGGATGGAATCCACCGCCGGGGCGTTGCCGCCAGGCCCGTCGGCATCTTCCCATTTGAACTCGCGGACTTGGCCGCCGCCCGTCAGTGAGACCACGACTTTGGTGATGTTTTCCTCCACCGTATCGTTGCTGGTGTCTTTGCAGGCGGTGAAAAAGAGGGTTTGCGCCAGCAGAGTCAGCAGCAGGGTGCGCAGTGCAATTTTTGTGTGTTGCATGGTTTTTAAAAAATGGTAGTGTGAAAATGGTAATCCGGAATGGATTCTGGGAATAAAAACTTAGCCGCCCATCTCACCCCCACCCCCCGACCTCCCGCCCCTCCCAGTGGGGGCAGGGTCGGGGGTGGGGTTGACATGGGCGACTAAGAAATTACAAACTTTTTTGAGAAAAATTTATCAAAAATATCGATTTAGACACAATTAGTTTTATTTTTGCTGCTCATTTCGGAGCAGCAATGTCGCAAGGTTGTTGCGCTCCATCACGCGAAGCAAAAACTCACGCGACTATGCAACTCTGTCCAAACTGTGCGGCTGAACTCATCCCCGGCGCGAAATTCTGCCACCGCTGCGGCGACTCCATCGTGGAGAAAACCAAAGCCTGCCCGGCCTGCCACGAGCAAAGCCCGCTGGCCTCGGTATTTTGCCACCACTGTGGCCACCATTTTGAGGGAAAAAAGAACAAGGCCCGTGAGGTGGGCTATAAGGCGCAACACCCGCTGGACTTCGACCCTGACACGCTGGCCGAGCAGGTGAAAGCGCATTTTTTCAAAAGCCTGCGCCAGCGGGTCACCGACGAGCACGACGCAGCCAAGTACAGCGACTTTGTGGAGCGGTTTTACGACTCCAAGTTCAAGGAAATCTACTCTGCCCGCGCCGAGCAGATCAGCGAGGATGTGCTGACGCAGTGGGAACGCTTCGGGCGCGAGGCCCTACCTGACATTGACCGCCGTTTGGAGGAGTCGTTCGATGGGCTGCTGGATTTTTTCATCGTCCAGTACTGCCCCGACCTCACGGGTTTCGTGCTGCCAGAAACCATTCTGCGCTACGAGCGGGTGCATCCGGCCAAGACCGACATGGGGGCCATGATCCGCGACTTCCTTGATTTTCAGCGGGAACAGGAGGTGTTTTACTTCGACTTCATCACCATGCCGCAGGATTTTTTGGCGAATGCCTGCAAAAACTACCTCTTCGCAGAGCGCAAGGAGAAGGTGTGGTTCATCTGCGACCTCTCGCTGAAAGGCAACTGCAAGGAGGGTTTTGCCATGACCGACCGGAGTATTTACTGGCGTGCACCGTTCGACAAGTCGCGCAAGGTGTCGTTCCACGAATTGCGCGAGGTGAAAAAAGAGAAGGATTGGCTCACCATCAACGGCCACTTTTTCACGGCCAACCCGACGCTGAACTTGAAACTGTGCAAGCTGCTGAAAAAACTGAAGGGCTGGCAGCCGCAGGTGGCAGCGTAGGTGCAAACATCCTCCCGCAGATGTCGCAGATTTACGCTGAGAAAGCAACATGAAATGAGACCTATGCGCTTTTCTGCGAAAACCTGTGACATCTGCGGGAGGCGAAATGGTCGAGGAAGGGCGAGCAATGGGCAAATTTCTACCTTTGCCGCTCCCCAAAATCCCCATATCCACAACTCAACACATCAACACACCATGAAAGTAGCAGTCGTCGGTGCCACCGGCCTCGTAGGCACCAAGATGTTGCAAGTGCTCGAAGAGCGCGGCTTCCCCGTCACCAAACTGTACCCCGTCGCCAGTGAGCGGTCGGTGGGCAAAACCATCAAATTTGCCGGCAAGCGGTACAAAATCATCAGCATGACCGATGCCATTGGCAAAAAGCCCGATGTAGCGATCTTCTCTGCTGGTGGCACGGTATCGAAAGAGTGGGCACCGCATTTTGCAGCAGTCGGCACCATCGTAATCGACAACTCCTCCGCTTGGCGCATGGACCCAGAGAAAAAACTCGTGGTGCCAGAAGTGAACGCAGCCGTGCTGACCAAAAAAGACAAGATCATCGCCAACCCCAACTGCTCCACCATCCAGATGGTTGTGGCGTTGAAGCCGCTCCACGACCGCTACAAAATCAAGCGCATCGTGGTCAGCACCTACCAGAGCGTGACTGGCACCGGCGTGAAAGCCGTGGCCCAACTGATGAACGAGCGCAAAGGCAAGAGTGGTGAACGCGCTTACCCTTACCAGATCGACCTCAACGTGCTGCCGCACATCGATGTGTTCACGGAAAACGGCTACACAAAGGAGGAGATGAAAATGGTGAACGAGACCCAAAAAATCATGGGCGACAACAACATCCGGGTCACGGCGACCACCGTGCGCGTACCGGTCATGGGTGGCCACTCGGAGTCCATCAACGTGGAGTTCGAGCAAGATTTTGACCTCGCTGAGGTGCGCTCCATTTTGGAAAAAGCCCCCGGTGTGGTGCTACAGGACAACGTGGCCGAGTACCAGTATCCGATGCCAATCCATGCTCACGACAAAGATGAGGTGTTTGTCGGTCGCCTCCGCCGCGACGAGAGCCAGCCCAATACATTGAATATGTGGGTAGTCAGCGACAACCTCCGCAAAGGCGCAGCCACCAATGCCGTCCAGATTGCAGAGTACCTGCTGTCGGTGGGTATTTTGAAATTGAAGGTGAAAAAGGTGGCGGTGGCAGAGTGAACATAGTTTTTTGACAGGATGTACAAGGTCAATTATCTTTGGATCGGCTCTCACCGCTGTTTGAGTATCCTGTTAATCCTGTACATCCTGTCAAAAAGCTTCCTGTTGGCTGAGTTTTTTTTTCTCAAAACGCACACAATCAACTATTTAAATACTTTCATTGAGGTCGCTGAAGATTGCCCGATAGAAGGCGATGCGCTCCAAACGGGGCTGAACTACCGGAGGCTTTTTTCCATACAAACACTGTTCTCCACACCTGCATATTGGCCGTAGTTGGGCATGATTTGGTACCCCGATTTTTGATACAGTCGAATTGCTTCGGGCTGTTTTTGGCCAGTTTCTAAAATGCAGCGGACATAGCCCAACTGGCTGGCCCAAGTTTCCAGTTCTGACAAAACTGCCGCCGCGATGCCCCGTCCACGATGCTCTGGCAGCACGAACATCCGTTTCACTTCGACGGTATCTGGGTCGTAAGCACGGATGGCCCCGCAGGCTACGGGCTGTATTTCCCAAAAATCCAACAGCACATGGTTGATTTTATCCACCTTGTTGAATTGGGCATAAAAAGCATGGTCGTCGCCATCTCGAATGGCCAAATCTTGATCCAGCAGGGCGACGAGTTGCCGGAAGTCGGGGTTGTCGGATGTAGTTTGGATGATTTTTAGCATGTCGTTTTGTGCAAGTTTTAGGCCGTCTGGTCTTTGTAGGATGGAAAAACGGATGACACGGATCGAAC
>JAYSUY010000445.1:0-4747 GCA_043718855.1 Saprospiraceae bacterium
TGTACTGCGGGCAGGCAACAACCAAGAAATCGCCCGCTCCTGCGCTTACGACTCCGAGGCCGCAGCGATGGCGGGCATCGCCACCTGCTTCAGCACCTATCAGGAAAGATCAGCCAGCACCTCAACGGTGATCGAGGACTACCTGCCCTGCGAAGCCTACGCCAACAAGGAAATTGCCGCTGATTATGCAGGATTTACGCAGTTTCAGGACGAAGCAACGGGGCTGCACTACTTTGCAATGGTGGACAAAAACGGCCACGTCGTGCTGAAAAGCGAGGGCTACAAAACCCCCGCCAGCCGCGACAATGGCATCGAATCCGTCATCCGCAACCGCGACATTGAGGAGCGTTGGGTAAAATCGAAGGACGATGAGGGCCACTACCTCAGCCTTCGGGCGGGCAACCACCAAGAAATCGCCCGTACCTGCGGCTTCGATTCCGAAGGCGCAATGATGGGCTGGTGGCTGCCGTTCGCAGCCGGAGCCTACGCTTGGGGCCGTTCAGATGTGGAAAAAGCGGTTCCGGCAGCAGCAGTTGCTGAAAAACTGGCCGCTGCATCTGTTCCGCCGCCACCTCCGCCAGTGGTCATTTCCGCTAAAAAAGAAACAGTACTGGCACCACCGCCGCCGCCCGTTGCGGCCTACCGCGAAGCAGAACCTGCCGCCGCCGCTGCTGGCGGATCCAACTGGTGGAAGTGGCTGCTTCCGCTCTTGCTGCTGGGCTTGCTCTGGTTCCTACGGGGCTGCGAGGGCTGCAAAAAAGCCGAAGTGCCAACGCCCGCAGTCAGCGTTGCGCCGCCGCCGCTTGCAGCAGATACGGTGAAAACCGCTGCTCCAACACCGCCGCCAGTCGTTGCCGCTCCGATTTGCAACTGCTCTGCACAGACCGATGTGGTGTTCAAACTGCCCACGTCTGCTTCCGCTAAAAAGTTGAGCCGCCTCGGCACCAATCCTGAGTTTGGCAACTCGCACGGCCTATTGCCTGAGGAGTTTTTCCAAAAACTGAGCCGCCGCCACAAGGCCAACGCCACCGACAGCGCTTTCCTCGACCGGATGTACCGGGCCATGGGTTACGCCAACGGTTTCGCAGGAGCCCAAGCCGATCAGTTTTCGGCTGTGACGCTCCCGCAAGGCAGCACAGGCAATCTCGGTTACGGGACATCGCACGGCACGGGCTACTACCAACTGCCCGACGACGAGCATGACCGCCAGGCCTTCCACATCAAAGCCGCCAACGGCTGCGATCTTCATTTTATGAAGACTTGTGGCAACCACTTTTTCTTCTGCCCGAAGTAGTGGAGTAGGGTAAACGTCGGAAGGGTTGAAAACCCTTCCGACGTTAAAACCCTGTTCGCGTTTAAGTTACGCCAGCGCTTTTTTATATGTCGCCAAGCAGCGCTCCCGTGCAAACGTATGTTCCACC
Source organism: Saprospiraceae bacterium (assembly GCA_043718855.1). Lineage (GTDB taxonomy): Bacteria > Bacteroidota > Bacteroidia > Chitinophagales > Saprospiraceae > M3007. The sequence goes on from JAYSUY010000445.1 coordinate 1,422, forward strand.
ATCGGCTTCGGGTACATCGGTGTGCCGAATTCCGGCACCCAGCGGCGGATGTATTTGTGTTCAGGGTCAAATTTTTTGGTCTGCTCCGATGGATTAAAAATGCGGAAGTACGGTGCCGCGTCGGTGCCGCATCCTGCGGCCCACTGCCAGCCGCCGGAGTTGCTGGCGAGGTCAAAATCCAGCAATTTTTGGGCAAAATAGGCTTCGCCGAGCCGCCAATCGAGCAGCAGGTGCTTGCTCAGGAAACTGGCGACGACCATCCGTACTCGGTTGTGCATGTAGCCGGTAGCGTTCAACTCGCGCATCCCCGCGTCCACGAGGGGGTAGCCTGTGCGCCCGGTTTTCCATTTTTCAAAATCTTCTAGTGCGTCGCGCCACTCCACACGGTCGTACTGAGGCCGGAAGGGGCTGCCTACCACATGGGGGAAATGGCCCAAAATCTGGCTGTAAAAGTCGCGCCAGATGAGTTCGTTGAGGTAAGTAGCGTTCAGCGGCTGCGCATGGCGGGCCTTTTCGCGGATGCTGATGGTGCCGAAACGGAAGTGTACGCCCAGCCGCGAGGTACCAGCGATGCTGGGGATGTCGCGGGTTTTGTCGTAGTTTCGGATCAAGCCTCTGGCTACGCCGGTCGGCGGAAAATCAATGCCTGTAGGCTCGAAACCCAGATCAACGAGTGTAAATTGAGAATTGAGAATTGAGAATTGAGGGTTGATTTTCAAGAAGTTGGAGAAGTATTTCTCCGTCGGGTAGGAGGTCAGGTAGAACGATTGGTTAGTCGGCTGGCCCGCCTCGTCCAGTACAGTGCGCTGTTGGGAGTGCAGTTTGAGGAGCCACTTTTTGCTGTACGGGGTGAACACGGTATAGGGCGAGCCGTCGTCTTTCAGCACCTCGTTTTTTTCAAAAATCACATGATCCTTGAAGGTTTGCAACGGGATGTTTTGCTCCGCCAGCACACGCTGTACGGTGGCTTCTCGCTCGATGGCGTAGGGTTCGTAGTCGTGGTTGGTGTACACTGCCGCGATGTCAAACTCGCGCAGCAGATCGGGCCAAATCTCCTCCGGGTGACCATGCCGCACGAGCAGGGTGCTACCCATCTCCTCCAGCCGTTTTTTCAAATCTGATACGGCTTGGTGAATAAACTCCACTCGCGCGTCCCGCTTGTCGGGCAGATCGTCGAGGATGTTGCGGTCGAAAATGAAGAGTGGGAGTACCGAATGTCCGCTACGCAAAGCGTGATACAGCCCGGCGTTGTCGTTGAGCCGCAGGTCGCGGCGAAACCAAAAAATAGAAACTGATGGAGGCATTTGTCCTGCTGATGTACGAAAAAGGGCAGAACACGCGGGCTGGAGGAAGGTTGTCCCAGTGATTATCGAATCACGACTTCTTTGATGAAATCATCCTCCAATGCCTCGTTCATCATGGTGCGGATTTTTTCCTTCGCATAACTCAGTTCTTGCCTCAGCGGAGCAGATAAAATGCTGATGTACAGTACGTTTTTGCGCACAGAGATGTCGGAGGTGTAGGTACTGATGGTCTTGCCCATGCGCTCGTTCCACAGCGATTTTACCCGTGTCTCGTTGAGTTGGGCACCGAGGCGGTACTCGTTGATCATGGCCTTCATGGCCTCGGCGAGCGAGAGGTCGTTGCGTTTTTTCATGGAAAAAAACTGGGTGGCGGGTCAGAACTGGTGGGAGAGGCTGAGGCCCGGGTTGAAGCGCGGGCGGATGGAGTTCTCGAAGTGGTAAACGTTGCAGGAGGTATTGATGCACATCAAAAACTTGGGGCCTACGCGCACTTCTAACCCGACTGCTGTGGCGAAGCCGAAGTAAAAATCGGTTCCGGTGGTGCCGCCCTCGTAGAGTTGATTGATTTCCTGTAGTTTCTGCGAAGTCAGGCCAGTCCCGCACTCAATGAAGTAGGCACCAGGCTTTATCCGGTCAGTTTGGCCCAACACGGAGAGGCCGAGGTCGAAGAAAAACTGCCCGCCCCTGCCCGACGCGACCCAGCGGTTCACGAAGTCGAGGTTGAGGGTGTAACGCCGTAGACCTGGCATCAACAGGCCCATTTCATCGGTATCAAAATTGATTTTTGCGCCCAACAGGCGGTCGGCAGAAACGGCTCGAAAGTAACTGAGCGCCGCACCGGCCCGAGGCTCGGATTCATTTGCGGGCCAGTAGCGGAGGTCGAGCCGAAGTTCGTTTTTTTGGGCCAAAACATTCGCGGCCAGCAAGTTGAGCAGCACGAAAGCGAGGATGGAAATGTGTTTCATTAGTGAGCGGTGTTGGAAAAGTGAAGTGGAAAGGTAGCGCAGGTTGGGCATTCCGCTGCTATCATTTTTCCTCATACCCACTTTACTCCTTTTCTCAGCCAAGCCAGCGTCTCCGCCTCCGGGCTGCCTGCTTCGGTCTGGTGGTTGTACTCCCAGTTGGCTGTGGGCGGCATACTCATCAGGATGGATTCGGTGCGCCCGTTGGTTTCGAGGCCGAATTTGGTACCTCTGTCCCACACCAGATTGAACTCCACATAGCGGCCTCGGCGCAGCATTTGCCAGTTGCGTTCCCGATCGCCCCAAGTGCGCGGCGCAGCGCGGCGAAGCAGTTCGGTGTAAGTAGGCGCGAAGGTCTCGCCCACCGCCACTGCGTAGTCAAAAAGTTGGGGCTTCGAGAGCCCCGTTTTTTCATCCAAGTAATCGAAGAAAATGCCGCCTACGCCCCGTGTCTCGTTGCGGTGGCGGATGAAAAAATAGTCGTCGGCTTTATCCTTGAAGTCAGGGTAAAAGTCGGGGTGAAATCGGTCGCACGTGTTTTTCAGTTGTTGGTGAAAAAACTGCGCGTCGTTCTCCACGACATAGTGCGGCGTGAGGTCGATGCCGCCGCCAAACCACCAACGGCCCGTGCCGGTCTCAAAGTAGCGCACGTTCATGTGGATGATCGGGGCCATCGGGCTGTGCGGGTGCAGCACGATGGATACGCCGGTAGCAAAGAAGTCGGTGGGTGGCAGGTGCATCGCTTGAGCAGTGGCTTCGGGCAGCGGGCCATGCACCGCGCTGAACATTACGCCGCCTTTTTGGATGGTATGGCCTTCCATCACACAACTGCGCCCGCCCCCACCTTCGGGGCGTAACCAGTTGTCTTCCAAGAATTTGCCGCCGCCGTCAGCAACTTCGAGTTGGCGGCAGATGTCAAGTTGCAGTTGCCGAAACCTGTTGGCGATAATTTGTTTGTCCATAATAGACCTTATGTGGAAAAATTGATTAAACACCTGCGCTCTTGCACGAGGAGTAATTTCGGATCGGGCTTTTGACTCTCAAGTTGTGCAAGGCGCAA
>JAYSUY010000446.1:0-4739 GCA_043718855.1 Saprospiraceae bacterium
AGGCCTCCAAATGTTCCACGCCATCCTTAGATATCCGCAACATTAAATCTTACTTCAACAATGTCAATGAACTTGTGTACATACCGTAGGTTTTAAAAACCTACGAGGTTTCGTTTTTGGAACCGACGAGGTTTCGGATAAGCAAGAACAAAACCTGCCGTTGAGCAGCATACTTTTGCCGTAAACAGATTTGTCCATGCCTGCACATCCGCTTTCCTTCAAACTGCTCTGCCTCACCCTTCTGCTCCTCGCCCGCCCCGCCGCCGCCCAAGAGCAAGCCTACTTCCCCGACCCCGACCCCGCCATCCAGCAGCGGCTCGAAGACTGGCAAGACCTCAAATTCGGCCTACTCATGCACTGGGGCGCCTACAGCCAGTGGGGCATCGTAGAGAGTTGGAGCATCTGCCCCGAAGACCTCGGCTGGGCCAGCGGTGCCCGCAAGCAGGGCGTGGCCGACAACCACCACGACTATGTGCAGCGCTACGAGGCCCTCAAAACTACCTTTGACCCGCAGCGATTTGCCCCCGAAAAATGGGCCGCTGCCGCCAAAGAAGCGGGCATGAAGTACCTCGTGTTCACCACCAAGCACCACGACGGGTTCTGCATGTTCGACTCCAAATACACCGACTACAAGATCACCGACCCCGGCTGCCCCTTCTCCGCCCACCCGCGCAGCAACGTGGTGAAGGAGGTTTTTTCTGCTTTCCGCAAGGAAAACTTGTGGATCGGGGCCTATTTCTCCAAACCCGACTGGCACAGCGACGACTACTGGTGGCCGCACTTCCCGCCAGTAGACCGCAACTGCAACTACTCCATCCCGAAGTACCCCAAAAAGTGGCAGCAGTTCACCGACTACACCCACAACCAAATCAACGAACTGATGACCGACTATGGCAAGGTGGACATCCTCTGGCTCGACGGCGGCTGGGTGCGCAAAAAAACCGACGACGAGGTAAAAACCGAACTCTCTGAAGTGTACGAAGGCAGCCGCTGGGCACGCAACCCACAGAGCCAAGACATCGACATGGCTGGGCTGGTGAAAAAAGCGCGGGCCAAGCAGCCGGGCCTCATCGTGGTGGACCGTGCCGTGCCGGGCGTACACCAAAACTACCTCACGCCAGAGCAGCACATCCCCGACAACGGCCTGCCCTACCCCTGGGAAACCTGCATGACGATGGCTGGCAGTTGGAGCCATGTGCCCAACGATGTGTACAAACCCACCAACGAAATCATAGAAAAACTGGTCGATATCGTCAGCAAAGGCGGCAATTACCTGCTCAATATTGGCCCCCGGCACGACGGCGAACTCGACTCCACCGCCTATGCTCGGTTGCGAGACATCGGCGCATGGATGAAAACCAACGGCGAGGCCATCTACGGCTCGCGGATGTACGCGGTGTTCAGTGAAGGCAGCGGCATCCGCTTCACGCAGTCGAAGGACGGCAAGACCCGCTACGTTTTCCTGTTCGACTTCCCAGAGAGTGGCAAAGTCGTGCTGAGCAAAATTTCGGCTACGCCAAAAAGCACCGTGCAGATGCTCGGCAACAGCAAGCCACTGCGCTTTGCCCAGACCGCTGCGGGACTCCAAGTAGACATCCCGGCTTCTGCCAAAGCGGCGAGCAGCCATGTGTGGGTGCTGAAAATGGAGGGGTAGGCCAGATTTGTGAGGGGTTTGACATAACTTTGCTCACTTTCAACAACATGGCAAAAGATAGATTTCACGCCCTTGTCCGCAGTCTGCTCGAAAAAGACGGCTGGTCCATTACCAGCGACCCCTACACCCTGTCGTTCGGTACACGGGATTATGAAGTGGACTTGGCGGCCGAGAAAATGCTCGCCGCAGAACGCGGCACGGAACGGATTTTGGTGGAGGTCAAGAGTTTTTTGGCCGAGTCCATCGTGTACGAAATGCACCGCGTAGTCGGTCAATATGGCACCTATCGGCGGGTGCTGAAAATACAGCACATCGACCGCACACTGATCTTGGCCTTGCCCAAAGACGCTTTTGAAACGCTCTTTCTAGATGAGTTGGGACAAGTCACGATTCAGGAAGAAAACATGAAATTCTTGCTTTTTGACCCAAACGAAAAAGGCTACCTGCAATGGATAAAGTAAAAAAGTACCAGTCAGCCATCCGCCAATCTCTTGAACAGCGCCCGCTTCAAGTCAACCCGGATATGCAGTTCGAAGAGTATGAGCGGGAGATCATTTTGGATGATGTCGGGGGGCATTACCTGCTCTTGGGCGTGGGCTGGCAAGGCTCCAAGCGCGTACACGGCATCAGCGTCCACATAGATTTGAAGGGCGAAAAAATTTGGATTCAGCAAGACTATACAGAGCGCGGCATCGCCAGGGACCTGGTGGATTTGGGTGTACCCAAGTCTGATATCGTACTTGCTTTTCACGCGCCCCGCCGTCGGCAGATGATGGAGGAATATGCTGCCGCTTAGCCATGCACCAACGCATCCCCGGTTTCGACCTCGCCCGTGCTTGGGCCATCTTCGGAATGTTCATCGTGAACTTCCTCATCGTGTTCGGCAACTTCATGGACTGCTCGCCGATGGGCTGGGTGCTGTCGCTTTTCACTGGCAATTCCAGCGCGGCCTTCGTCATACTGGCGGGCATGGGTGTATCACTGCTCACTTGGCGCAGCCTCCCCTCCTTCGGCAAGCCTATGGCGGGTGAAGCCGAGTCTGCCGAAAAAAAGCGACTTCGCAGCATCGTGGTAAAACGCTCGTGGTTTCTGTTCGCCCTCGGTCTGCTGCTTTTCCCCTGGTGGCCAGGCGACATCCTGCACTTCTACGGCGGCTATATGCACCTCGCGGCCTTCTTTCTTTTTCTCGAAAAACGCTGGCTCCTGGGTGCCGCAGCCGTGTTTCTGGCGGGCTTTCACCTGCTCTTCCTGCTCCTGCCCTACGACACGGGCTGGAATTTTACCACCTTCGAATACCTCGATTTCTGGACGCTGCCAGGCTTCCTGCGCAACACGATCTACAACGGCTGGAACCCCATCTTCCCCTGGGCGGCTTTCTTTTTCTTCGGGATGTGGCTTGGCAGGCTGCGCTGGCAGGAGCGAGCCGTGAAAGTATCAGCCCTGCTGTGGTCGCTGGCCGTGCTCGTGCCACTGGAAATTTTGATGTTTTTGGCCGAAAAAGACTGGTTTGGCCCCGGCCTGAAGTATTTCCTGCTGGCCGACTATGTACCGCCGTTTTTGCCTTTCATGCTCTCCTGCGGCAGCGCGGCGGTGGCCATCATCGTGGTGTGCCTGTGGCTGGGTGAGCGTTTTTCGGGAAAAAAATGGCTGGCCGCGCTCGCCGCTACGGGCCAGATGACGCTCACACACTACGTTGCCCACCTCACGCTGGGTATGCTCACGCTTTCGGCCCTCAGCGGCCAGCCCTACGGCCTGCCGATGAACCCCAACGGCACGGCCAGCCCCGCCATGATCCTGGCCTTTTCGGCGGCGTGGTTTGCGGTCAGCATGGCGTTCAGTTTTTTCTGGAAAAAACGCTTTAGAAACGGGCCGTTAGAGATGCTGATGCGGTGGGTGACGGGCTGATCTGAAAAAGCACCCCGACCCCGAGCCGGAGGCCTTCGGTATCCAAGAAGATTTTCCTGAAACTTATGTGGAGCAACTGCTGCTGCGCAAGGTGAGGGAGAAGCGTGAATAGCGGAGAACCGCTATGTGTGAATCATACAACTCTTTCCTAAAACTATGTAATGCTGGGCAGTGCAGACCGGCTCACCTTTGTATCGTTCTATTGGCTTGCTTAAAAAGCGAAACAAACATGAACTATGCAAAAAATATGGTGCCAACAAGACGGAGGTTGATATTATCCTATAAAGTGCGGTACACCTAAAACGATGGGTGTGTCACACTTTTATTATTTTATCTGGGTGGTGTCATACTCTGCGAAACCGAACCCAATCTGTGTGCTTACTTCTCTAACTATTCAATAAACAGCAATTATATGCAAATTACGATTAAATCTACCCTTTTTACCTTGGTGTTGGGGCTATTGATGTTCACCAGCTCCTGCGTGACCAAAAAGAAATTTCTGTCCATGCAATCTACGTTGCAAACGGAATTGGATACGGCCAATAAGGATTTGGCTAAATATGGCAAGCAACTCAATGACTTGATGTCTCAACTCTCCGTCTGCGAGGCCGAAAGAACAGCCAACAGAAACGAGTCTCAAACCGCTGTCAGGCTCCGCGAAGAGCAGATCGCTGACCTCCGTGGTCAGATCGCTGACTGCCAAGCCCAGCGCGACAAACAACTTTCCCAAGTGGGCAACCTGACCGTGCTTTCGCAGTCTGCCAGCGATAACATCAAGGAAACGCTCGCACAACTGGAGGGTAAGGACAAGTATATCCGCCTCCTTCAAGCTGCCAAAACCAAAGCCGACTCCATTAATCTGGCGCTTTCGATCAACCTCAAAACTGTGCTCAAAGACGGTATCGAAGACAAAGATATAGACGTAAAAGTCGACAAAACAGTCGTTTTCATCAACCTCTCGGACAAGATGCTGTACCAGAGCGGCAGCGCCAAGATAACCCCGAAGGCGAACGACGTGCTGGCCAAGATCGCCCAGATTCTCGCATCGAGGCCCGACCTGGAGGTGATGGTGGAAGGCTACACCGACAATGTGCCCATCAAAACGGACTGCATGGACGACAACTGGGACCTCAGCGTGAAAAGGGCCACCTCCGTCGTGCGGGCATTGCAAACGACCCAC
>JAYSUY010000447.1:0-4730 GCA_043718855.1 Saprospiraceae bacterium
CAGCGTCAGCGACCTTGATGTTCGCGCCCTTTGGCTCCAAAGTGCCGTCGCCGCCGTCGTCGCCGAAGTCGTTGTCCCAGTTGGGGGCGGGGGTGAACTTGAACTCGGTGTTGGCATCTACGAAGTTGAGGTAGCCTTCAAACTTGCCGTCGTTGGCGGGCGAAGTCAGGTTGGGCGCTTGGTCGGGTTTCCAGCCCTGATAAGCGCCCGGCGCGTAGAGGATCGGGTAAGTCGTGTTGCCAGCGTTGGCGGCTACGATAACTGCTGCGCCGCCGCCTGGAACGGGGAATTTGTCCACAATCGCGCTCGTGACGCGGATGCCGCCCCAGCCGCCGTCGAGGCCAAAACTGCTCGCGCTCATGCTGCCACCTACGGCTGCGTGTACCAAAAAGGTCATGCCGCCCCAAGTTTTAGACTTCGTGCCGTCGAAAGCGACGGGGAAAATGATACCGGCTGCCTTGTTGTTGTCGGCCAAAAAAAGGTTGGCGTAGTTCGACTCAAGCGAGTAGCCTGCATTGGCTACTTTTTGGCTGTACGTAGCACACTCGTTGTACGCCTTGCGGCCAATGTAGACCTCCGAGTTCAGGTAGAGTTTTGCCAGCAACATCCAAGCGCAGGCTTGGTCGGCGCGGGCATACTGGTTGGTGCGGGCAGGCGCAAGGTCGGCCTCAATGGCTTTCAACTCGCTTTCGACGAAGCCGTACAACTGCTCCGGGCTGCTCTGCGGTGGGAAGAACGACCCAACCTTGTCGGCCTCTGTCACCATCGGCGGCTTGCGGAACAGATCAAGTGCGTGCCAGTAGCTCAGGGCACGAAGGAAACGGGCTTCTGCGCGGAAGCGGGTGATGTCGGTTTTCAACTGCGTTGTCACGCCTGGGCGGCTGTCCACTTTCTCGCTCGTCGTTTCGCGGAGGAACTCGTTGCAGAGCGAGATTTGATAAAAGATGCGGTTGTACATCGCCGTGATGAACTCGTTGTTGGCATCCCAGCTTTGCGCATGGAAGGACTGGATGGTGCCGTCGTTCCAAGCGATCACCGCTTCGTCGGTGGGCAGTTCCTGAGCCTTCCAGTATTGGCGCAGGTAAGTGGAGAAGCCCTCGTCGATGCCCGAAATGTCGGGTTGGCCGGCGGGGCCTTCCTGTCCGCTGAGCGCGAGGCCAGCGTAGAGTTTCGAGAGCACCTGCTTGTAGGCCGCCGGGTCGTTGTACACCACAGCGGAGGTGATCACGTCCTTGTCGAGCGGAATGGTGTCGAGGTCTTTGAAGCAGGACACTGCGAACAGGGTGGCGGCCATCAAAAGCAGGGCCAGCAACTTGTGTGATTTCCAGTTCATTGTATGAAAAATTTTAGTTTTGACAGAACACGATAGATCTGCCGCTTTGTTTTTAGAAAATAATTCATGCCCCCAAGCGGCTGACAGGAATTATAGAATTGCCCAGTTCGGGAATTATCAAATTATCCAATTCCAGCATTATCAAATTAGAAGTCTGCTTTCACGCCAAACAAGTACGTCCGCGAGCGGGGGTACACGTTGTTGTCGATGCCGTTGAACACTTCGGGGTCGAGGCCGTCGTATTTCGTGACGAGGAGCGGGTTTTGCACCGTGACCGAGAAGCGGAGCGACTTGATGTTGCGGCCCACCCGGCCCAGCGTGTAGCCCGCCGTGATGTGGTCGATGCGGAGGAACGAAGCGTTGCGCACGAAGTGGTCGCTGAAATACTGCGGTGTCGTGAAGTCGTTGGCGCGGATGGGCGAGAGCGTGTTGAACAAAACACCCGTGCTGCCGTAGAGGCCGCTGTAGGCGATGCCCGACGCGTTGTTGTTGTACATGTAGTTGCCGATGTTGGAGCGGCCAGCCAGCGTCAAGTCGAATTTGCCCATCTCGACCCCGGTGTTGAAGCCGATCAGGTAGTTGGGCGCGGGTTTCTCCAAGTGGTAGCGGTCGGTGGGTGTGATGATGCCGTCGTTGTTGCGGTCCACAAACAAGCCCTCCACCGGCACGCCAGCGGCATCGTATACCTGCTCGTACACAAAAAACGAACTGGCCGAGTGGCCCACGCTGTGGATTTGGATCATGTTGCCCACGCCGCCAGAGATATTGCCCGTAGCCACGCCCAAGTATTTGGGGTCTTCGGTCGCCGTCAGGCGGGTGATCTTGTTTTTGTTGGCCGCTATGTTGAAGCCCAGCGACCAAGTGGCGTTCGGGCGTTTTACCGGGATCACGTTGACAGAAAACTCTACGCCCTTGTTTTCCAAGTCGCCCACGTTGGTCGTGATGAAGTTGGTCAAGTTCGTGCCTGCCGCTACGGGGATGTAGTTGATCAGGTCCTTCGTCTCCCGCTGGTACACCTCCACCGAGCCTGTTACGCGGTTGGCCCAGAAACCGTAGTCGAGGGCACCGTTGAGGGTCGTCGTTTCTTCCCATTTCAGGTTGGCATCGTAGCCCTGCGGACGCAGGGTGGTCACGAACTGGTCGCCGAACTGGTACTGTGCGTTGTTGAAACTGTACGTGTAGCGGGCCAGCGAGGGGTAAAAGTCGTCGCCGATGTCCTGCTGACCAGTCACGCCGTAACCTACGCGGAGTTTCAGGCCAGAGAGCGTTGCATTCGGTTTGTCCACCAATTTGAGGGCCAGAGCCGCTGCGGGGAAAAGGCCGTAACGGTTGTTCTGGAAGCGCGAAGTGCCATCGCGGCGCACCGAGCCGGTGAGGAACACGAAGTCGTTGAACGAGACGTTGGCGCGGCCAAACAGCGAGACCAAGAAAAACTCCTTGATGTCGTCGTTCGCCGGCTTGATCACCGTAGTGCCTGCCGCGTTGGAGGCGAAGGAGGAACTCTCGCGGAAGAAGCGCTGCCACGAGTAGCCGCCCATGATGTCGAACTTCGATTTGCCGAACGACTTGGCGTAGTTCAGGTAAAATTCGAGCAGTTTGTCCTTCTTTTTTTGGTCGTACACCTCGTCGCGGCCACCGCCGTCGCCCTGCGAGAACGGCGCGTTTTTCGGGATCAGGATGGTGCCCTGGCCGTGCACATAGTCGTAACTGGCGCTCAGGTTGGCCCGCAGCGCAGGCAAAAACCAGAAGCGGTAATCCACCGAGCCGCTCATGATGTAGCGGCCCGTGTGCGAGTCATCGTCCCTCATGTTGAGCAGCGCGAGCGGATTGCCCCCTGCGAGGCTGTTCGGTTTGCCGTCGTTGTTGAGCCACGCAAAGTAGCCGCCGTAAGTCTGGTCCTCCACCGTAGTGGGCTGCGTCGGGTCAAAACTGACCGCGCCGCCGATAGCGCCCCGGTCGGCAAAGTGGTTGCGCTCCGACACGAGTTTGAGGTTCAGGTTGAACTGCAGCATGTTATTCAGGAACGCAGGGTTCAGGTTCAGCCCTGCCGTCATGCGCTTGAAGCGGTCCGTTTTCAGGATGCCGCTCCGGTCGGTAACGCCCCAAGAAGTACGGAACGGGATGGCTCCAACGGCACCCGTCATGGACAGGTTGTGGTCGTGTGTAACGCCCGTCTGATAAATTTCAGACTGCCAGTCGGTGTTCGATTTGCCCAAAAGTGTGCGGGCGGGGTGGCTGTCGTTGTAGCGCTCGGTGATCAGGGCGCGGTACTCGTCAGCCGAGAGGTTGTCCGATTTTTGCACAATCTGGCTGAACGCCACGTTGCCCGAGTACTGAAACCGGGGTTCGCGGTTGGCAGCGCTCCCTTTCTTTGTGGTGATGATGATCACGCCATTGGATGCCCGCGAGCCGTAGATGGCCGTCGCCGAAGCGTCTTTCAGCACCGTCATCGTCTCCACGTCGTTGGGGTTGATCAGGTTGAGCGGGTTGCGCGTACCCGACACATTGTCGCTCGCCACAGGCACCCCGTCGATCACGATGAGGGGGTCATTGACCGCGCTGAGCGAAGAGCCGCCCCGGATGCGGATGGTAGAGTTGCCGCCGGGGTCTCCGCCAGTCGTCACCTGTACGCCAGCGACTTTGCCCGCCAGCAATTCCTGCGGGCCAGTGATCGCGCCCTTGTTGAACGCCTTCGAGCCGACCGCCTGCACAGAGCCGGTCAGGTCTACGCGCTTCACGGTGCCGTAGCCGATCACGACCACGTCTTCCAGCAACTCGCCGGCTTTGAGGCCGATGTTCACCACGTTGTCTGCGCCCAGATCGATGATCTGCTCGGCATAGCCCGTGTACTTGAACCGCAGTTGGGAAGACCCTGCTGGCACCGTGATGCGGTAGTTGCCGTCGAGATCGGTGGCCGCTCCAACGGTCGTACCCGGCACACTCACGCTGGCCCCAATGAGGCCCTCTCCGGTTTCAGCGTCGGTGACTTTGCCGACGATCTGCCTCTGGCCCAGAGCCATGCTGCTGAAAAACAGCACGAAGCAGGTGAGCGCAAAAGCCATTTTAAGTTGAATTTGCTTCATTGTACCAAAATTAAATTTTATGAAAATGGGTAAGTAGTAGAAAAAACGCAGTTTTGATGGGCCACGCTTAATGCTGCAAAGAAAGTGTACCGAACACCATTTCAGAAAGCCCGCTGTCGAAGTTTTATCTAAAATAAGCCACTGGCTTGTTCCACAAGCGAGATAGTGCCAAGCAAAAATTGAGTACCCACAAAGCAAAATAGAGCAGCAAGTCATACCCTATAAACCCAATAAGACACCGTCGCCAACGATAGTTTTGATGCACCACTGGTTTCAGCGGTTCTCCCAAACCATGTTTGGTAACCAAATTTGCT
>JAYSUY010000448.1:0-1749 GCA_043718855.1 Saprospiraceae bacterium
GTTCTCAACGAATGCCGTTGTTGGCGTCCTCGCCAACAACTCGTTTTGAGCGATTGAATGCTTACAACTTATTTTTTACACGTTCCTTGATTGCCTGAGCCTACAAATATTTCGCCGCTCTGCGGCTGTCCAAGAGTTTACAATTTGACTTATGACACAGCCCCTTTCTTTTCAGTTTATACTGCTCAAAGGCAGGTTTGCTTTCCCTTTCTTAAACCTCGTAGGGTTCAAAAACCTACGAGGTTTAGCATTTGGTAAAAAAATGGCAGCAGGCCCGCTCGCCTTTTACGGTTTTAAATTTTACATTTTGCGGTTTTTCGGTTGCCCCTTGCCTCTTGCCCCTTGCCTCTTGCCCCTTGCCCTCTGCCTTTTTGCCTTTTGTGCGCTCGCCCAGCAGCCCACCGCCGCCAGCCGTACCAGTCGCCGCATTGCACGAGATACCACACCACTGCTCTTTTCCTTCGCGCTTGCTCCCGAACGCGCCTACCCATCGGGCGACACTTTGCCCAACGAATCTTTTCGCCAGTATAACCCTACCCGCCGCCAGGCCGTGGACTGGGGCAATCTCGGCAACTTGGGGTCGGCGGCCAGACCACTATTTTTTGACTCGCCCGCCCGGCACGGTTTCGACCTCGGCTACCACTCCTACGACTTGTATCGATTGAAAACCAGCGATTTGCGTTTCTATCAAAACACTCGAACCTTCAGTGAGGTGTTCTTCTCTCAGGGACGAACACAGTTTGATGGGACGCTCAACGCCCGATTCGGACGCACTTTTTCGGGCGGTGCCAATTTTTCAATGGACTACCGCACCATCAACAACAAGGGCCAGTACCGCTACCAACGCGACAAACACAACGCGCTCGCGCTCGGCCTTTGGGTACCCGTAGGCGACCGCTACGACGGCTTCCTGATTTTTTGCAACAACATCAACCGCCAGCAAGAGAGCGGTGGCATCCTGTCAGACACGGTGTTCGGCACTGGCGAACTCGCAGGGCCGTCGGCTGCGGAGGTTCGTCTGCCTGGGCAGAAGGCCATTACTCGTGATGCCGACCAGACACTGCAACTGACCCAGCACCTCAAATTCACCGGTCTGGGCGACAGCAGCGGAGGCAAACGGGTGTTTCGAGCCACGCATACCTTCGCATGGTCACGCGAGCGGTTCAAATTCAGCGATGTCGCACTGGATAAAGACAGCAGTTACTTCAAGCCCACTTTCCTCACCGACACCCGAGGGCTGCGCAACTATGTGCAGGTGAATCGTGTGGACAACACGCTGTTGCTCAATACTTTCAAATCGAAAAATAAGGGCCGCCCCTCAGATGTGCTGTCGGTGGGGCTGCGCCACTCGTGGTTCAAGTTGCAGCAAGAACCGCTGGCCGATTCCTCATTCAGCAACTTGTTTGCCACCGGCGACATCGCCATCACGCCCTCCGAGCGGTTCGCATTTACGGCGCAGGGCGACTTGGGGCTGCTCAACAATTTTCTCGAATACAACCTGCGCGGCGATCTCACGCTGGGCTTGGGCCGCTTCGGGCAGTTGCGCGGCAGCCTGCTCAGCCAGCGTCGCCCGCCCTCGTTGCTGCACCAGCGGCTGTATGTGACCCAGCGGCTGGTGTGGAAAAACGATTTTCAAAAGCCCGTGGAGACCAGCATCTCTGCCACCTACGCCTTACCTTGGGCTGGTGTGGAACTGACGGCGCGAACGCACCTCGTGAGCAACTACCTGTATTTCAACCAACAAGGTGC
>JAYSUY010000449.1:0-4714 GCA_043718855.1 Saprospiraceae bacterium
GTAGTCGCTGAGCAACAGGCCCTTGCAACGGATGTACAACTCGCGGCCAACAGGGTAACTCTGGAACAAGGTGCTGTTGTCGATTTTGACTTCTATGCCCGCTGTGCCGTCCTGCATGACAAGGGTTTTGTAAAAATTGCCCGGCCGGTCGTCCGACGTGACCACGCCCTTGATGATCAGATCGCCTGTGATCGCATCGGGGATGCCGATGGATTTACGCAGTGCTTTCAGTTCTTTGATGGTGGTGTTGGCGGTCACCGCGACAGCGCATTCGCCCACTGGCGGCTCATCAAAATCGGTATCGACGCAAGCGAAAAAGCCGAAGGCCAGCAGCAGTGCGGCGAGAGCGGAGAGAAGGTTATTTTTGAAAAAAGACATGATGTTGAGCGTATTTTTTTGTTGAAAATCAATGATTTGCCAAAGAAGTTATGAGGTTTGAGTTATGAGTTATGCCACTCATAACTCATAACTCAAACCTCATAACTCACATCCTGAGCGTCACGCTCGCAAAGTAATTCAGCCCGAAAGCGTAGAGCAGTTCGTTGGTGTAAAAACGCGGATCCACCACGTCGTTGCGGAACACGTTGCGGTAAGCGTCGCGGCCCGCCAGCACGATGTTCTGGTTGTCCAACAGGTTGTTCACGCCGAGGTTGAAATTGATGAAATACCGCTTGCCACCACGCTCGATCATGAAGGATTTGCCGCCGAAAAAATCCAGCGTGTAGTTGGCCGGAGCCTTCTGCTGATCGATGATGGTGCGGAACACCGGGGTGTTGGGGTCAAGGCCCGTGACGAACTGCTGGGTGCGGCGCACCCGGTCGAAATCGTACCACGACTGGGCGGCGTAGTTGAGCGTGAGCGAAGCGAACCAGAATTTTTTGCCCTCGTATTTAACCCCCAGCGAAGCGGCAGTCTGCGGGGTGCGCGGCACATAAAAATTCTTCTGGTAAATCGTGATCGGCGGCAAAGGCACAGGGCTGTTGTCGAGCGAGATGATTGCCTGGGGGCGATTGGTGTACACATAGTTGCCCACCGAAGCCGCCGCCGTGAACACCCAACTGGGTATCGGTTTGGCCTCAATGGCTGCCTCTACGCCCATGTGCCTGCGGTCAATGCCCTGCAAAATGGTGGAGCCAAAAAAGAGGGGCTGCTCCAGAGCAGCAGCCAGCGCAGCAGGATCGCCACCCAAGTTCAACGAGGCCAAATCCAGTTCGTTGATGACCCGCGACACCGACCACTGGTTGGCAAAAATGCTCTGCGTCTCGTTTTTGAAGTTGGTCAAGTAGCCCGTCAGCCGCGCTTTGTAGTTGGGCGCACGAAGCAGGTAGCCGCCCTCCACGCTCTCGGTTTTTGACACCTCAATACCCGGTACCGTCAGGTCGCGGGTACGGGCCTGAAAAAATGCGCTGCGAAAAAACGGTGCCTGAGTGCCGTAGTAACCGTTGACATAGAAGTAGTTGCGCCCGTTGGCCTTGTAGGTAATGCCGCCTTTAGCGCCGTATGTGGTGAAGTTTACCTTCTCCGAATCTCCCAGCGAGTTGTTGGGGAAACGTCCGTTCTGCATGTGTCCGGTGCGCCACATCTGGGTCTGGCCGCCTTCGAGTGCCGCAAAAAACTGCCAGCGTGGCAGTGAGTACTGGAATTGGGCCCAAGCAGATGATTTGCGGATGTTCTCGTCGTAGTCCCAACCCAACTTATCGCCTTCGCGCACCAGGTTGTTGGGATTCAGCAGGTCGCTGTTGCGAGAGAGCAGGTTTTCAGGCTTATCGAAATTGCCCAAAAAGTCCCAGTCCACAAAAAAATCGCCACCCAACAAGTCGTCCACCACCTTGAAATTTTTGCCCAAGTAGTATTGATACAAAGCCCCACCGTTGAAGGTCAGGCGAGGGCTGAACGAGTGGTTCACGACCACGTTTGCGCCCGCCTCGGTATTTTGTGAGCGCTCGTTGGCGACGATGTAGATCGAGTTCAGGCCGGTCACGCTCTCGCCCTTGCCCTCGGCGTTGGCGATGGTGACGCGGTTGAGGCTGTTGGCATCGTACAGCGCAGCCCAGTTGATTTGGCGGTAAGCCGGGTCATTGCGCAGCAGTTCGGCTTGCAGGGTTGCCATTTCGGGGCTTTCTATGCTACTGGGCAAGCGGCGGTTGAAGTCGGGACTGGGGTTGCGGCCATTGATGAAATTGGTCCGAGTGAAGTCGTTTTTACCGCTCTGCGCATACAACGTAGCCATCACATTGGTCTTCGTACTCGGTGTCCAATCGTAGCGAAGTATGGCCGTCGGCTGGTGGTTGTCGCTCACGGTGGCGTTGCGTTTTTTGCCGTTTTGGTAGCCCCAGTTGGGGTTGTAATAATTGCTGCCCGCGAGGTCGTACATTTCCTGAAACGAGTCGCCCTGACGGCCCCGCTTGGTGGGTGCACCGAACACGTTGAGGCTCAGGCTATGTTTCGCGTTGAATTTTTTATCAATACCCACGAAGTACGCCCAAGCGTCCATGAACGTGGCATCTACGTAACCTTCATCACCCCAGCGGTGGCTGCCCGAAAGCGTCACGGCCCAGCCGCCGGGCATGAGGCCTGTGCTGGCTGTCAGCATCGCGCGATTGCGGTAGGTGCGGTTGCCGCTGGCGTAACTCGCCCGAATTTGTTTGCGCTGGCTGCTGGCGCGGGTATCGATCAGCGTGGAACCGCCCGGCCCACCAAAGGTGAACTCGGCTGGGTCGAGACCGACGGTGCTGCTGCGCAGGCGGAACACATCGTTGAGGCCGCCGAACTCGCCAAAGGCGGTGAAGCCCGTCTCCAAATCGTTGAACGGCATCCCGTTGATGAAGGTCTGGAACAAGCCGCCGTCGTAGCCGCGCTCCCGGAACCGGAAGGTACTCCAAGCAAAGTTGGATACCCGGTGGAACACATCCTGACTGGCATTCAACACGTTAGCCACTTCACCTGCGCCTTCAGTCTCCGAGTCGGCCTCTTCGAGCGTCACGGTCGGGATGTCGGCAGGTTTGGTGGTTTCCTCCTGCACCGGGGTAGAGATGCGGGCCAGCGACACCGAGATGGGGTCGAGCGAGAGGCTGTTGGAGGGGAATTCGTAGGTTGTGGGCGAGTAGCCATCGAATGAGATGCTGAGGGTGCAGCGAGCCGTCGGGCAGGTAGCACCGCGCAGCACAAACTGGCCGTTAGCATCAGTGGCTGCGACTTTACCGGTGCCAACCAGCACGATGGAAGCGTTGGCTACGGGCTGGCCGTCGTCGGTGTCAAGCACCGTGCCGCGCAGGTCTTGGGCCGAAAGCACCGCCGTGAGCGACAGGAAAATGAGGGTGGGGAAAAGTAGTTTTGGAAACATTCAATGCAAGTAAAATGGTGAAGTTTGGTCGCATAAAGGCGGCCAAAGGTAGCACTCGTCATTGTCCTACTCCTTTTTCGCTCGTGTTAATTTTCTGCGCAGCACCCGGCGTTTTGCCCCACAAAGCCGTTCCTTTGCTCGAAATTTAGACATTTTAGCATGAAAATTACACTCTCTGCCCTGCTGCTCCTGTTGCCGCTCGTGGCTTTTTCCCAGAAAGACAAAACCTCCAAAGAAAACAAGGACGAGTACGCAGTGGCCGCTATCGGCTTCTACAACCTCGAAAACTTGTTCGATACCATCGATTCGCCCGACACAGACGACCGGGATTTCCTCCCCGGTGGCCGCCTGATCTGGAACACGCCGAAGTACATTTCCAAGCAGGCCAACATGGCGAAAGTCATCAGCCAACTGGGTACCGAACTATCGCCCGACGGCTTGGCAATACTGGGTGTGGCCGAAATCGAGAACCGCAAAGTGCTGGAAGATCTCGTTGCGCAGCCCGAATTGAAGGCGCGGGGATACGAGATTGTCCACTACGACTCGCCCGACGAGCGGGGCATCGACTGCGGTTTCCTGTACCAGCCCAAGTATTTCAAACTCACCGGCTCGAAGGCGTTCCCAGTCAAATTGGTGGACGAAAAGACTAAAAAAGAGGACTTTACCCGCGATATCGTGTGCATGAGCGGCACTTTTGATGGCGAGGCACTGCACCTGATGGTGGGTCACTGGCCCTCTCGCAGGGGTGGGGAAACGGGCAGCGCACCGGGCCGCATGGCCGCTGCCGCTGTTTGCAAGCATGTCGCCGACAGTCTCAGTGCAGCCGACCCAAAGGCTAAAATCGTCATCATGGGCGACCTGAACGATGACCCGACCAACAAGAGCCTAACGGATGTGCTGCAAGCCCGTTTCAAAAGCGACGACCTGAAACCGGGCGAACTGTACAACACGGTGTACGACCACTACAAAAAAGGTGATGGCACGATGGCTTACCGCGACTCCTGGAGCCTGTTCGACCAGATGATTGTGTCTCAGTCGCTGGTATCCAAGAAGTTAGGCGGGTGGCAATTGTATAAGTCCATCGTGTGGCGGCAGCCTTGGCTGTTGCAGACGGAGGGAGCGTTTCGGGGCTACCCGTTCCGCACGTTTGTGGGCGACTTGTTTATCAATGGGTACAGCGACCACTTGCCGGTGTATCTGTTTTTGTTGAAAAAGAAGAATACGCCGAAACCGTAGGGAAGAGGCGCGGAGCGAGATGTGGATTTTTCTCGCAAAGGCGCAGAGGCGCAAAGTGAGACTTCGAGGCGAGACACTTTTTTCTCGCAAAAGCGCAGCGGGAGACTTAGAGCGACATTTTTTTCTCGCAAAGGC
>JAYSUY010000450.1:0-4713 GCA_043718855.1 Saprospiraceae bacterium
TGCCTCGGCGGGTGTCTGGCTCCCCTTCCGCCTCGGCGGAGAGGTGCTGGGGGTGGGGTCAGGCGCACAAAGGTAGAGCCTCCCATTTTTGCCACTAAAATTACTTTTGCCCAAAAAAGCATCCGCTTATGATTCCCGACCAGCATACCATCCAAGCAGCGCACGAGCGCATCCGCCCGTACATCCACCGCACGCCGGTGCTGACCTGCTCCACCATCGACCGGCTTGCAGGGGCCGAAATATTCTTTAAATGCGAAAATTTCCAGAAAATCGGGGCTTTCAAGATACGCGGCGGCATGAACGCCGTGCTCTCGCTCTCGCCCGAACAGCAGGCTCGTGGCATCGCTACGCACTCTTCCGGCAACCACGCGCAGGCCATCGCCTACGCCGCCCGACAGGTGGGGGCAAAGGCTTACATCGTCATGCCCGACAATTCGCCGCAGGTAAAAGTGAATGCTGTGGCGGGCTACGGGGCTGAAATTACGCTCTGCAAACCCACCCTTGAGGCCCGCGAAAGTACCCTGCGCGACATCGTGGAGCGCACGGGGGCGGAGTTCGTACACCCCTTCGACGACGACCGAGTGATCGCTGGGCAGGCCACTTGTGCCAAAGAACTGCTGGAAGATGTACCCAATTTGGATGTGGTGATGGCCCCCGTAGGTGGCGGCGGATTGCTTAGTGGCACTGCCCTGAGCGTCCACTATTTTCGCCCCGAAGCCTACGTCATAGCGGGCGAGCCGGAGGGCGCCGCTGATGCCGTGCTGTCGTTCCGCAGCGGCAAAGTGGAAAAAGCGCCCTTCATCCAGACCATCGCCGATGGCCTGATGACCACGTTGAGCGAACGTACGCTGGGCATCATCCGCCTCCATGTACGCGACATCCTGCTGGTGAGTGAGGATGATATCAAAGCAGCCCTCCGCCTCGTGCTGGAGCGGATGAAGATCGTGGTGGAACCCAGTTGCGTGGTGCCATTGGCAGCAGTGCTGAAATATCCAGACCGCTTCGCCGGGCTGCGCGTGGGCATCGTGCTGACGGGGGGGAATGTGGACTTGGGGAAATTGAGTGGCTGGCTGGGGTAAAAAGGGGAACCGAAAAACCGCAAAATGTAAAATTTAAAACCGCAAAAGGCGTGATGTTCGCCCGTTACATGCGCCTACCTTTTGTCGCTTTTAGGGTTACCCAAAATTTGAAACCCTGCGTGGACATTATGGGTGGACATCACGTCTTTTACATTTTGCGGTTTTACATTTTGCGGTTTTGCGGTTCCTTTATTTCCGCAGCAATGCAGTCTATCTCCACTCCACAACCATAGTTCAGTGCATTGCAAGGCACCACGATGCGGGC
Organism: Saprospiraceae bacterium; assembly: GCA_043718855.1. Classification (GTDB taxonomy): domain Bacteria; phylum Bacteroidota; class Bacteroidia; order Chitinophagales; family Saprospiraceae; genus M3007. The sequence goes on from JAYSUY010000450.1 coordinate 1,345, forward strand.
CGGCCGGTGTTCGCCCATGACGCGGCTGAACGTCTCGTTGAAGCGCGGCCAATGGCCGATGTCGGCGAGGAAAACATTGGCTTTCAGGATGTGCTGCAAGTCGCTGCCCGCAGCACGGAGGATGATCTCCATATTTTGAAGGCAGAGTTCCACCTGCTCCTCGATGCTGCCGAGTTGCACTTGGCCGTTCAGGTCGATGGGCAACTGGCCCGATACATACACCGTGCCGTTGTGTACCGTGGCAGGTGCGTAGTGGCCTTTCGGGCGGTTCATTTCGGAGGGGTAAATGGCTGTGATGTCCATAGTTAGTGGCGTTGTGTGATGTTGAAAAATGATACAAGGTCGGTAGGGTTGCAACCCTACCGACCTTGTATGGCCCACATTGTCAATATATTGGCCTCATTGGTCTCATTTGCTGTACAGGTGTACCCACTTTCCGTTTCGGGCAAATTTTCCGGCCACATCGTTGGCTACTGTGTTGGGCGAAGCAAGTTGCGCAACTTGCCCGAATACGCGTTGCGCCTCCTGTTCCGATAGGGTAGGGTAGGCGCCGCCAGTTGCTGCCTCGGCAGCGAAGCCATGTAGCAGCGCTGCGTATTCCCTGATAAACAAGTTGTTGTGGCCGAAAATGTCCACGCCCAGCACCTTGTCGCCCGACACGGCTATCACACCCACCACGTTGGGGATTTGCGTCAGTTGTTTGCTGAAATGTTGGAGGTAAGTGTCGCGCTTGGCCTTACTATCGGTAGCGGTTTCGAGGGCGGCGTAGGTAGAGGTGTGCGATTGGGCGCCATTGGCTGTTGTCACACGGGAGACGGCAGCCCACACCTCTTGCTGGTTGTTGGTGCGCTGCACGGCTTGGCGCACCTGTGGGCTGGCCACGTTGTAGTATCCCCGGAAAGCAAAAATCGCTTTTTCATTGGGCGTGGCCGTGCTGTCGGTGTATTGCCAGCGGTTTTGCTCCACACAAAAAACGTCGATATTTTTCACCGTGCGCGGAGCCACGGCTTGGTCGCGGGCAATCACACGGTCTTGGTTGCCGCCCGTTACCACATCGCCCGACATCATAAAAATAGTGTCTTGGCTTTTGTTCTGCACCGTCAGGATGTTGTACGTCCGGTCGTTGTTGCGGCCAAACATTTTCTGCTCTGTAATACGGAAGCCGGGCGTTTTCATGCCTTCGGCCAATGTTTTTAGGTGCTGTACCTCTTTTTGGCACTCCATCAGCGCGGCATTGGCTACGATAGGGTAGAGGCGGAGGTTTTCATGCTGCCAAGCGGGGTTTGCCTCCGTGAGCAGGCTGAGGTTGTTGAGGTCGGTGGTGGCAATGGACGTTGTGGTGGATCGGTTGTCGCTTTGGCAAGCAAAGAACAGCGCGGCAAGGGCGGAGAGAAGAATCAGTTTTTTCATGTCGAGTGGGTGCGTTGGTTGTGGAGATATGCTCCGTAGGTGATGTTCAAAGGTAGGAACGTCATTTGGTTGCACAAGTTTTTTCACGGCAGAAATAGAAAAGGCGTTTCGGAACTGAGTCCCAAAACGCCTTTTCATTCTGCACCCGAACTGCCCGAAAGTTTGCCTTTTCAGGAAACTTTGGGTACCAATTCCGGCTCAGAGCCGACCCATAGCGCCCGCCAGAGAGGTGAACACAAACGGGAAGCCGACCCATACCCATTCGGGTTTCACCCACAGGATGACCAATGTCAGTACCGTGCTGACCCCAAAAATCAGCCAGTCGCGGCCTTTATTTTCGGTGTATTCTTCGTTCTTTTTCATGTGTGTATCCGTTATTTTTGATGAGGCAAAGGTAGTTGGCCGGGTTGGTTGTTCGTCGCAGGAGGTTTATTTTTTTGTTTTTTCATTCCTTTGCAGCACATTGTCAAATCATCGCCTCAACAAATCACCACCCTTTTCGCATGATCCAAGTTTTCGTCACTGGCGGCACTTTCGACAAAGAGTACAACTACATCACTGGCGAGTTGTATTTCAAAGACACCCACTTGAAGGAGATGTTCGAGCGTGGCCGCAGCGAAGTTGACATCAACATCAAGACTTTGATGATGATGGACTCGCTCGAAATGCGCGATGAAGACCTCGCCATCATTGCCTACAACTGCTCTAAAACACCTGCCCAGCGCATCCTGCTCACGCATGGTACCGACCGTATGGTGGAGACCGCCACTCTGCTGGCCGAAGCAAATATCAAAGGAAAAACCATTGTACTCACAGGGGCTATGGTTCCCTACGCCTTTGGCACTTCTTCCGATGGGTTTTTCAACTTGGGCAGTGCATTGGCATTTGTGCAGGTGTTGCCACCAGGCGTGTATGTGGTGATGAATGGCCGGTATTTCGACTGGAACCGGGTGCGCAAAAACCGGCAGACCGGGACTTTTGAGGAAATACTTGCCGAAGGCTGATGCCTACGGCTAACCAGTCATGGAGGGGCAGCGAAGTTTCCTCGAAGAGGCGCAAAAGCCTGATTAGTAATTTTTTACGCCTTCCCACTTTGGGGTTAACCCTCCTTCAAAAAACCTAACTCTCCACCAAAAATGGCCATGTACAGCCCTGCGGCTACCACGATGGCCAAGATGCTCAGGGCCATCACCTCAAAATATCGGCGCGGCACCTTGGAGCGCTCCACCCACTCGGCCATCAGCGCGATCGCCAACACCGCCGATACGATGGCTCCGAGGATGAGCGTTAAGAGCGTCGCCATGTAGTCGCTAATGAGCCAAAGCGCCAGCCAAGCGGCTGTTTCCAACAAAAAAATTTCAAATAAACTGAGACGCATCATGATTTTGAAAAACTGCTTGCCAATTGTTTTCCTGTTGTTTTTTACATCCGGGCTGCTGGCCCAAGATGGCCCTGCCAACAACGAGCAGGAGTTTGAAAAACAGTATCAGCAGCGCATTAAAATGGAAAAACTCAACGGAGTGTACATCCCGAAGAGTTTGGACGATGCCATGCTGCAACTGGACAAACTCACCACCGCAGAGGCAAAGATCAAGATAAAAACAATCTCTGAAGACAGCGTGTGTATGTATCTGCACGGTCGTCTGGGCCAATGGATGATTATGAATTGGGGTTTTTATGGCGGTTCGCGGCTTTCGCACTACCTGCGCAGCGCAGGCATCACCTACCCCGACGATATGGCTGATTTCCTGCTGCTCGGCTACCACCGCAAACTACACGGCAAGCCCGTAGGCGTGAAGGAACTGGCTACGAAATTCAAAGAAAAACGAAAGGCCGAATTCGAAAAAGAGAAGAAAAAAAAGAAAGTGGTGAAGGAAGAAAAACACCTCAAACAAAAAGACCGCCGGTAAGCACCGGCGGGCTTTTTGTTTGGTAAAATGGATAAGGAGGGGTGCTGGA